>CALWXI010000040.1 GCA_944385455.1 uncultured Oscillospiraceae bacterium
GCCCAATGTGAAGCGTGTGAAGGCGATCGTCGATGGTTCCCCCCGCCATGTGTATGTTTGTACCCGGTGTATGCGTTCCGGTAAAGTCACCAGAGCGGTCTGACTTGGACAAACAAAGATCCCGGACCTCGGTCCGGGATTTTCTTTTTTATAACTTGAATGATGTAAAAAAGAGGGCCAAAAGGTCCTCTTTTTACTTTAAAGCCAAGTCCGCTCCAGAAGCTCATCCTTCTTGGCCCGCGTCATCAGCTCCGAGACCGCATCCTTGGCCCGCATACCATGATACAGCACCTCATAGACGCAGCGGCAGATGGGCATCTCCACGCTCTCACTCTCCGCCAGCTGGTGGACGCTTTCGGCAGCGTAGTAGCCCTCCACCACGGCGCCTACCTCCCGCATGGTCTCTTCCACGGTCTTTCCCTGACCGATGAGGATGCCTGCCCGATTGTTTCGGGAGTGCATGGAAGTGCAGGTGACAATGAGATCGCCCATGCCGGCAAGGCCGCCGAAGGTACGGCGCGTACCGCCCAGCTGCTCTCCCAGACGGGTCATTTCCGCCATGGCACGGGTCATCAGGAGAGCCTTCGTGTTATCCTGAAAACCAAGGCCGCTGCAGATGCCGCAGCTGAGGGCGATGACGTTCTTCAGCGCACCGGAGATCTCCACCCCCACGATGTCATAACTGGTGTAGATCCGGAAGTAGTCGTTCATGAACGCGTCCTGCACAAAGCGGGCCGCAGCCCGGTCCGGACAGGCGGAGACGCAGCCAGTGGGCATCCGGATGCTGACTTCCTCTGCGTGGGAAGGACCGGAAAGCGCCACAACCTTACAGATATTCCGGGTCTCCTCCTGGATGATCTGGCTCATGCGAAGGTTGGTGTCCCGCTCAATGGCCTTGGACACCGACACCACCACGCTCTCCGGCCGCAGATAGGGCGCGGCCTTTGCGGCGGTGGCACGGACGGCAAAGGACGGCGCCGCGCACACGACCATATCAGCCCCCTCCAGGCAGGCAATGTCGCCGGTGATCTGAAGGGCATCCGGCAAACGGATACCCTTGAGGAGGGGATTCTCCCGGCTCCGGCGCATCTGCGCCGCCTTCTCCGGATTATGGGACCAGAGCGTGACATCATGCCCGTTGTCGCACAATGTCATACTCAGAGCCGTACCCCAGCCGCCGCTGCCCAGGACCACTGTTTTCATCAGGACCCCTCCTTCTTATGATGGAAGCTGAACTTGTTTTCCTCGCCGTGGATCAGGCGGACGATGTTGCCACGGTGCTTCCAGACCACCAATCCCCCCATCAAAAATGCCAGCGCCACGATGACCGGGTCTGGATAGCAGTACCAGGTGGCAAAGGGGAAGCTGGCCCCGGCCCACACGGAACCCAGGGATACGTACTTGGTGAGAACGGCCAGGATCAAAAAGCCCCCCCACACCACCAGCGCGATGCGCCAGTCCATCATGATGGCGATGGTGCCGCCGGAGAGGATGCCCTTGCCGCCCTTGAAGTGGAACATGCAGGGGAACATATGGCCCAGCAGGCAGAAAAGCGCCGCCCAGTACTTTGCAAACACAAGCCAGAACTGCGCGGTATCCGCTGCGGAGAGGTAGGCGGCGTATCCGGCGAAAAACAACTGCTTGGCAATCAGGATCGCCGCCACCGCCTTCAGGACATCTGTCAGGATCACCACAAAGGTCAGCGGTCCGCCAAAGGTACGGTAAAAGTTGGTCAGCCCCGCATTGCCGCTGCCGTGCTTGCGCACGTCGTCCCGCAGGATATACTTGGAGACGATCACCGCACCGTTGAAGCAGCCGCAAAAATAGGCGATCACCGCTGTGACAGCCATCAGCAGCGGAAAAGGCACACCGTTGGAAAACATCCCGCTCACTCCTCCTTTTCGCCTTTCTGCCGGACAGAGAGGATCACAGGCGTGCCCTCCAGCCCAAAGGTGTTGCGGATGCAGTTTTCGATATAGCGCTGATAGGAGAAATGGAACAGGCGGGCGTCGTTGCAGAAGATCACAAAATGGGGCGGACGGATGCCCACCTGTGTCATATAGTAGATCTTCAGACGGCGGCCCTTGTCGGAGGGCGGCTGCACCCGGGTCTGGGCATCCGCCAGAACGCTGTTGAGCATGCCGGTGGTGATGCGGGTGGAGGCCTGGTTGGACACGTAGTCGATGAGCTCGAAGAGACGGTCCACCCGCTGACCGGTCTTGGCGGAGATGAAGAGAATGGGGGCGTAGGTCATGAATGCCAGATCCTGACGGACCTTTTCCCGCATCTTGTCCATGGTCTTTCCGTCTTTTTCCACCAGGTCCCACTTGTTGATGACGATGATGCTGGCCTTTCCCGCCTCGTGAGCCAGACCCGCCACCTTGGTGTCCTGCTCTGTGACGCCCTCGGTGGCGTCGACCATGATGAGACACACGTCGCTGCGCTCAATGGCCATGGTGGCCCGGAGAACGCTGTATTTTTCGATGTCCTCCTCCACCTTGGACTTGCGGCGGATGCCGGCGGTGTCGATAAAGATGAAAGCGCCCTTGTCGTTTTCGAAGCGGGAGTCAATGGCGTCCCGGGTGGTGCCCGCCATATCGGAGACGATCATCCGTTCCTCCCCCAGGATCTTGTTCACCAGGGAGGATTTGCCGGCATTGGGCTTGCCGATCACCGCCACGCGGATGGCGTCGTCTGCCTCCTCCTCTTCCTCCTCCGGGGGGAAATACTGCACGCAGGCGTCCAGAAGATCGCCGGTGCCGTGGCCGTGAACCGCGGAGACGGCGATGGGGTCTCCCAGCCCCAGGTTGTAGAACTCATAAAAATCCGGGTCCGGGGCGCCTGTGGAGTCCATCTTGTTCACTGCCAGGACGATGGGCTTTCCGCTGCGCAGCAGCAGATTGGCCACCTCATGATCCGAGGCGGTGAGGCCGGTTTTGATATCCGTGAGGAAAACAATGACGGTGGCATGATCAATGGCGATCTGTGCCTGCTGGCGCATGAACTCCAGGATCTGATTGTCCGTCCGGGGCTCGATGCCGCCGGTATCAATGAGGGTAAAGGAGCGGCCGTTCCAGTCCGTCTCTCCGTAGATCCGGTCCCGGGTGACGCCCGGCGTATCCTCCACAATGGAAAGCCGCTTGCCGATCAGCTTGTTGAACAGCATGGACTTGCCCACATTGGGCCGTCCCACGATGGCAACGATGGGTTTCATCGGCTCTCACTTCCTTTCTTTTGCATCCATACGTGTTTATTATACCCGCCGTCAGGCAGGATGGCAAGACAAAAGCAAGGAGGGAAGAGCTCTCTCTTCCCTCCTAATGCAAGCCACTTTATTTCGCGACGACGGACTTGACAACCTTGACCTCGCGGCCGTTGTAAGTACCGCACTCCTGGCACATTCTGTGAGGCAGGTGCAGCGCACCGCATTTCGGGCATGCAACGAGACCGGGGGCCGCCAGCTTCCAAGTGGAGCTGCGCCGCTTGTCGCGTCTTGCTTTGGATACTTTTCCCTTAGGTACTGCCATTGTGACACCTCCTTGATCATACAAAGGCCCGGGAGTGTGGCCCGTCCTTATTTTCTTTATTTGTTCTCCAAAAGCTTGGCCAGGACCGCCAGCCGCGGGTCCGCTTCCTTTTTGCAGGAGCAGGGGCCGAGGTTCAGATCGGCGCCGCATCGGGGGCATAGTCCCTTGCAATCTTCAGAACACAGTGTTTTGGTGTCCATTCCGAGAATGAACGCGGTGCGGGCCAGATCGCCCAGATCCACCTTGCCGTCCTCCAGAAGCACGATCTCGTCGTTCTCGCCGTTTTCCAGCTGCTCTGCCAGGAGACAGGCAAACGGGATCTCCTTATCCTGCAGGAATGCCTTGCCGCAGCGGTCGCACACCGCGTCCAGCGTAGACCGGGCCGTCAGTTCCAGATCCAGCACATCCGCGCTGTTGCGCACGCGCCCAGAGACACAGACCGGACGGCTGATGGGATACCGGCCGGCAAATTCCATATCAGAAAGGTCCAGCGCAAACTGGAAATCCAGCTGTTTTCCGGGGGTATGCAGAATGGGTTTTACATCAAAAAGCATAGGCTACCTCGTAATGACACGGTTAGTATTATAGTAGATTATGCCCCGGTTGTCAAATCTTTTTTTCGGGTTTCCGCCTCTTTTTTTCAGTCCCGCCGGGGGATCTCAAAGCCCAGGATCGTATTGCGGAAGCCGGCGTTGATTTCCTCCCAGGGAGCCATCCGATAACCGTCTCCCGGATGACGGGAAGCCCACACCTCCGCCAGTGTCTCCGCCAGGGGCGCGGTCTCCGGCCGCTGCAGCAGCATGGGACTCAGGTACACCACCACCATCTGCTTTTCTTCCATCTGCCGCACACCGCGTTTCCAGAAAGGAGTGCGCCGCCAGCCGTCCTCCAGAGCCTCCATCAGAGCCTCCGCCAAATGCGCCGGAGCTTCTTCCCCCAGAGCGGCGGCATAGGCCGGACCATACTCTTCCGTGTATGCCGCAAAGGCGCCGGCATACTGCCCGCGCTGGAATTCCCGCAGCCAGGTGCGATCCTGGACAGCAGCCAAGAGCATCTCATTCATGGGCTTCCTCCGTGGAAATGCTTTACAAGCAATCTGCAAACAGGTATGATAATAAGAACACAAACAAGAACACAGCTTCATCACGATCCCACACAGGAGGCATACCATGCGGGAACTGACCATTGGAAAAAACGACGCAGGACAGCGGCTGGACCGCTTTGTGGCGAAAAACCTGCCCCTGCTCCCCCCTGCCCTGCTGCAAAAATACATCCGCCTCAAGCGCGTCAAGCTCAACGGCAAAGGTGCCAAGCAGGATGTCCGGCTCAGCACCGGCGATGTAATTCAATTATATATCAACGACGAATTCTTTGACAAGCCCAGTGAGGAAAATCTCTTTCTCACACTGTTTCGTCCCCAACTGCACATCCTATATGAGGATGAGAACCTCTTGCTGGTGGACAAGCGCCCAGGCCAGGTGGTCCACGCAGACGAAACCGAAAAGGTGAATACCCTTATCAACCACATTCAGGCCTATCTCTACCAGAAGCGGGAGTGGAATCCCCGCTGGGAGAACGCTTTTGCCCCGGCCCTTTGCAACCGGATCGACCGCAATACCGGCGGCATCGTCATCGCCGCCAAAAACGCCGAGGCTCTGCGCATCCTCAACGATAAGATCAAGCACCATGAGCTGGAGAAATCCTACCTCTGCATCACGGTGGGCCGTCCCAGTCCCGCGGAAGGCCGCATTGAGGGCTTTTTGCGCAAGGACGAGGCCAAAAAGCTGGTCACCTTTCACCGCCGCCCCATCCCCGGCGGCAAGACCGCCGTCACGCTTTACAAAACCCTGGAGACCCGCGGCCCCCTCTCTTTGGTGGAGTGCCGCCTGCTTACCGGCCGCACCCATCAGATCCGGGTGTCCATGGCGGAAATCGGCTGCCCTCTGCTGGGGGACGGCAAGTATGGCCGCGGGGATGTGAACCGCCGCTATCATGAGACCCGGCAGGCACTTTATTCCTATAAACTCCGCTTCGCCTTCACCGCTCCCGCCGGTGCCCTGGAGTACCTGCGCGGCCGGGAGTTCTGTGCATCGGAGGTCCCGTTTCGGGAAAAATACTTCCCAACTGCATGAAAACCCACCAAAATCCGGCAATTCCCTTGACTTTTTCCAGCGGGTCCGATATAGTTCAAAGTGCTGAATTTCGACGAGAAAGGTTCCCCCTCAACAGAGAAAAGAGGCATGATTTCAGATTTTTCATCAGGAAACGGGGGAGGATACATGTCCAAAGAGTTGATCCGCCTGCAGAACCTTTGCATGGCGTTTGACGGCGAACCGGTACTCAATAACATCAATTTGTATATCAACGACAAGGAATTCCTCACATTGCTCGGACCCAGCGGGTGCGGTAAAACCACCACGCTGCGTATCATCGGCGGCTTCACGACCCCCACGTCGGGAGACGTCTTGTTCGACGGTGTGAGGATTAATGACGTTCCCCCCAACCGGCGCCAGATCAACACCGTGTTTCAGAAGTACGCCCTTTTTCCACATTTGAACGTCTTTGAAAATGTTGCTTTCGGCCTGCGGCTCAAACGGATTCCAGATCCCAGGGATCCCTCCGGCAAGCGGACCATCCGCCTTTCCGAAGAGGAGATCCGCACCCGGGTCCTGGAGATGCTGGAAGTCGTGAGTCTCAAGGGCTTTGAAAACCGAAAGCCGGCCGCGCTCTCCGGCGGCCAGCAGCAGCGGGTGGCCATTGCACGGGCCCTGGTGAACCAGCCCAAGGTACTGCTGCTGGACGAGCCGCTGGGCGCTCTGGATCTGAAGCTGCGCAAGGACATGCAGATCGAGCTCAAGCGGATCCAGCAGCAGGTGGGCATCACTTTTGTCTATGTCACTCACGATCAGGAGGAGGCGCTGACCATGTCCGACACCATCGTGGTGATGGACAAGGGCACCATCCAGCAGATCGGCTCCCCGGAAGACATCTACAACGAGCCGAAAAATGCCTTCGTGGCGGACTTTATCGGTGAGTCCAACATCATTGACGGCGTCATGCTCCGGGACAAGTGCGTCAAACTGTACGGCCGGGAATTCGCCTGCCTGGACAGCGGTTTTGCGGAAAACGAGCCGGTGGACGTGGTGATCCGGCCAGAGGACATCGACATCGTTCCTCCCGAGCAGGGCCAGCTGGCGGGCACCGTCACCTCCGTCACCTTCAAGGGCATGCAGTACGACATCATCGTGGACTTCCGGGGCTTCAAGTGGCTGATCCAGACCACGGACCACTCCCCGGTCGGCGCCCGGATCGGCGTAAAGATCGACCCCGACGGGTTCCACATCATGAAAAAGAGCGCCTACTCCGGTCAGTTCGGAGATTACAGCTCCTACAGCGACGAGTACGATGAGCTCTCCGATGCGGACGCTGTGGGTGCGGACGAACAGGAGGACGGCTATGCGGAGTAAGGGCGCGGCCATCCCCTATGTGGTCTGGATGGCGCTTTTCGTGGTGGCGCCGCTGGTGCTGGTGGTGATCTATGCCTGCACCTCCCGGGACGGCACTCCCACAGCGGATCATTTTTCCGTCATGCTGCAGTACGCCGCCGTATTCGGCCGCTCCTTCTGGCTGGCCTTCATCGCCACCCTGGTCTGCATCCTGCTGGGCTATCCCATGGCCTATATCCTGGCCCGGGAGCGGGGACGGCTGCGGAATATGGCCACCATGCTCATCATGCTCCCCATGTGGATGAACTTTCTGCTGCGGACCTACTCCTGGGTGTTCCTGCTGGAACGCAACGGCTTTTTCAATACCCTGCTTTCCTCCATCGGGCTTCCCAAGCTGGACATCATCAGCACCTCCGGCGCGGTGGTGCTGGGTATGGTCTACAACTTTCTGCCCTTTATGGTGCTGCCCATTTTTTCCGTCATCGAAAAGATCGACGGCCGGGTCATCGAGGCGGCTCAGGATCTGGGGGCCAGCAGTGCCCAGGTGTTCCGGCGGGTGATCTTCCCGCTGTCCCTGCCCGGCGTTCTCTCCGGCGTGACCATGGTGTTCATTCCGTCGGTATCCACCTTCGTCATTTCCCGCCTGCTGGGCGGCGGCAAGAAGCTGCTGCTGGGAGACCTCATCGAGATGCAGTTCCTGGGCTCGGCCTACAATCCCCATCTTGGCTCCGCCATCTCCCTGGTGATGATGGTCATCGTTCTGGTGAGCATCGGGCTTATGAACCGCTTCGGCGAGGGTGAGGGAGAGGCGGTGCTGCTGTGAAGAAGAACACCGTGCTCTCCAGGGGGTTCCTGTTTTTGATGTTCCTCTTTTTGTACGCCCCCATTTTTGTCCTCATCGTCTTTTCCTTCAACGATTCCAAGTCCAATGCCGTCTGGGGCGGGTTCACCCTGGACTGGTATGTTCAGCTCTTCCAAAATCAAACCGTGCTCAGCGCCCTGCGGACCACGCTGCTGGTCTCCCTGCTGGCCACTCTGGCCGCCACTGTGGCAGGCACCGCTGCTGCCATCGGGTTCTCCAGCATGCGGCGCCGCAGCCGGAACCTGTGCCTGACGGTGAACAACATCCCTCTGACCAACCCGGACATCATCACCGGCGTGTCCATGATGCTGCTGTTCGTCTTTGCCGGACAGGTTCTGGCGGATTTTTCCGTCTGGCTCAACGCCCAGAGCTGGGCCGAGCAGGCCAACCTCTGGTTCGATTTCAGCTTTAACCTGGGCTTCTGGACGCTGCTCATCGCCCATATCACCTTCGATATCCCTTATGTGATCCTCTCCGTCCTTCCCCGCATCCGGCAGCTGGATCCCAACCTGGCAGAGGCCGCGCTGGATCTCGGGGCCTCCCCCCTGACGGCCTTCCGGAAGGTGGTGCTGCCAGAGCTGATGCCGGGCATCATCAACGGCGCCCTCATCGCCTTTACCATGTCCATCGACGATTTCGTCATCAGCTATTTCACCGCCGGGAGCCAGGTATCCACCCTCTCCATGGTGGTTTACTCCATGGTGCGCCGCAGGGTCAGCCCCGAAATCAACGCGCTGTCTACCCTGATGTTCGTAGTGGTGCTGGCACTGCTGATCGCCATCAACGTTCGCCAGGCCCGGCAGGATGCCGTCCGGCAGAGGGAACTGCGGTCCGCCGGACGGGCGTAAGGCTTTGCCGGTTCCATACAATTCGGCCTTTTCATTTTCATCCGAAAGGAGACAAACATTTTGAAAAAGTTTCTTGCACTGCTGCTCACCCTGATTCTGGGGACCGGGCTGCTGTCCGGCTGTGTCAGCTCCCGGCCCACGGAGGAGTCCGATGCCTCGGAGGGGGATGCTTCCGCCTCCGGCGGCGTGGTGAACGTCTACAACTGGGGCGAATATATCGACGAGTCCGTTCTCACAGACTTCGAAGAGGCCACCGGCATCCACGTCAACTATCAAATGTACGATTCCAATGAGACCATGTACGGCAAGATCGCCGGCGGCGGCGCGGATTACGACGTGGTGATTCCCTCCGACTACATGATCTCCCGGATGATCGCCGAGGACATGCTGGAGCCCCTGAACTTCGACAACATCCCCAACTTTGCCGACATCGACCCCGCCCTGCTCAATCCCGCCTACGATCCGGAAAACCTCTACTCCGTGCCCTACATGTGGGGCCTTCTGGGTGTCATCTACAACACCACGCTGGTGGATGAAGCCGACACCGGGAGCTGGGATCTGATGTGGAACGAAAAGTACGCCGACGACATCGTGATCTTCGACAACTCCCGGGACACCATCGGCATTGCCCTCAAGCGCCTGGGCTATTCCTACAACACCACGGACGAGGCTCAGATTAAGGAGGCTGTGGATCTGCTGATCCAACAAAAGCCCCTGATCCAGGCCTATGTCATGGACGATATCTTCGGCAAGATGGAGGGCGGCAATGCCGCCATTGGCACTTACTACTACGGCGACTTCCTGACCATGCTGGAAAACAATCCCGACCTGGCCTTCTATATCCCCGAGGAGGGCACCAATATTTACGTAGACGCCATGTGCATCCTCAAGGGGGCCAAGAACAAGGAGAATGCCGAGGCCTTTATCAACTATATGTGCTCCACCGAGGCAGGCCTCAAGAACTGCGAGGCCATCTGGTACTCCACTCCCCTGCTGAGTGTGCGGGAGGAACTGGATCCGGAGGTATCCGGCGATGTGTACGCCTACCCTGACGAGAGCATCATGGCTCAGTGCGAGAGCTATGCGGGGCTGCCCCAGGCCACGCTGGACCTGTATGACAGTGAGTGGACCCGGCTCAAGTCCGCGTCCTGATACAAAAGGAGGATACATCCATGATCGTTATCGGCACAAAATGCCGGCTGGAGGAGACGGTTACGGAAGCGCTGACCGCCCAGGCCGCAGGCTCCGGCTCCCTGCCGGTGTTCGGCACGCCCTTTATGGCGGCCCTGATGGAGAACGCCGCACAGACCTGCCTCCAGACCTTTCTTGGAGAAGACCAGGGCAGCGTGGGCACCCATCTGGATATCACTCACGACGCCCCTACCCCTGTGGGCATGACCGTTTGGGCGGAGGCGGAGATCCGCTCCGTCTCCGAAAACGGGAAGATGGTGGACTTTCAGGTCAAGGCCTGGGACGAATCCGGTCCCATCGGCCAGGGCGTTCACACCCGGGCCATCATCCAAAACCAGCGGTTTCTGACCAAGTGCAACGCCAAGCTCCAGTCCAAGTAAAAAAGCCGGAGGACGGCCAATGGCCGTCCTCCGGTTTTTTCAGAACAAGGTCATCTGACTGGTCTCCGCCATGCCGGCAAAGGCCCCCAGAGCCTTGAGCTGCTCAATATGCGTTTTGGAAAGCTTGTTGCAGCACAGGGCAAACTCCTCGATGGAGATGAAGGACTTTCCCTTCCGCTTCTCCACCGTATCCAGCGCCGCCGCCTCGCCCAGCCCATGGACGGATGTGAAGGGCGGCAGGAGCCCGTTCTCCGTCACCTTGAACTTGGTGGCGTCGGACTCGTAGATGTTGATGGTTTCGAAATGGAAGCCACGGAGATAGAACTCATAGCAAACCTCCAGAGTGGTCATCATGGCCTGCTCCACGGCGGTGGCGTCCTTGTTGTTCTCGATCTCCCGGATCTTGCGCTTGACGGCGTCCTTTCCCGCGCAGCAGAATTCCGCGTCGAAGGCCTTGGCCCGGACGGAGAAGAAGGTCGCATAGAACGCCAGGGGCTCGTGGACCTTGTACCAGGCGATGCGGAAGGCCATCATCACATAGGCCACGGCGTGAGCCTTCGGGAACAGGTAGCCGATCTTGGCCAGGGAGTCGATGTACCACTCCGGTACCTCGTGCTCCCGCATGGCCTCCACCCACCCCTCGTCAAAGCCTCCCTTTTTTACCTTGCCCTTCCGGACCTTCTCCATGATCTTGAAGCTCATCTTGGGGTCCAGCCCCTTGGAGATGAGGTAGAGCATGATATCGTCCCGGCAGCCCACCGTCTCCAGAACGGTGGCGGTGCCGCTGACGATCAGCTCCCGGGCATTGCCCAGCCACACATCGGTGCCGTGAGAGAAGCCGGAGAGCCGCACCAGGGTATTGAAGTCCTTGGGCTGGGTATCCATCAGCATCTGGCGGGTGAAGCGGGTGTTGAACTCCGGGATGGCCACAGCGCCGGTAGGCCCCAGAAGCTCGTCGTTCTCATAGCCCAGCACCTTGCTGGAGGTGAAAATGGACATGGTGTCCGGATCGTCCAGAGGAATGGAATGGGGGTCCACACCCGTGAGGTCCTGCATCATGCGCACCATGGTGGGATCATCGTGTCCCAGCATGTCCAGCTTCAAAATATTGGCCTCCATGGAATGGTATTCAAAATGGGTGGTAACGGTATCGGAATCGTCGGCATCCGCCGGATGCTGCACCGGGCAGAAGTCCTCCATGTCCTTGTCATCCGGCACCACCACAAGGCCCCCGGGATGCTGGCCTGTGGTGCGGCGCACACCCACGCAGCCCAGCGTCAGCCGGTTTTCCTCCGCCCGGCCGGCCACGATACCATTTTCCTCCAAGTACTTTTTCACAAAGCCGTAAGCGGTTTTTTCCGCCAGGGTGCCGATGGTGCCCGCCCGGAACACCTGGGTCTCACCGAACATCTCGATGGCATGCCGGTGCGCCCGGGCCTGATACTCACCCGAGAAGTTCAGATCGATATCCGGCACCTTGCCGCCGCCGAATCCAAGGAACGTCTCGAAGGGGATGTCAAAGCCGTCCTTTACATAGGCGGTCCCGCACTGAGGGCACACCTTGTCCGGCATATCCGCTCCGCAGCCGTAGGATCCGTCCAGAATGAATTCGCTGTGCTTGCACTTGGGGCAGCGGTAATGGGGCGGCAGGGAGTTTACCTCCGTGATGCCGGACATATACGCCACCAGCGACGAACCAACCGAACCTCGGGAGCCCACCAGATACCCGTTCTCCAGGCTCCGCTGCACCAACTTTTGGGCGGACATGTACACCACATCGTATTTGCCCAGGATACCGCCCAGCTCCACGTTCAGCCGGTCTACGATCAGCTGGGGCGGGTCCTCGCCGTAGAGCCGGTGGACCTTCTCCCACACCAGGCGGTTGAGTTCCTCCTCGGAGTTTTCCAGCCGGGGCGGAAACAGCTCCTTGGGCAGCAGCTCAAAGGTCTCAATCTGGTCCGCCACCAGCCGGGTATTGGTCACCACCACCTCGTAGGCCTTCTCCCTGCCCAAGTATTCAAATTCCCGCAGCATCTCGTCGGTGGTCTTGAAGTAGATGGGCAGCGGCTCGTTGGCGTCGGGAAACTTCTTGGACGCCAGCAGGATGTGCCGGTACACCTCGTCCTCCGGCTCCAGGAAGTGGACGTCGCCGGTGGCGCATACCGGCTTGCCCAGTTCCTCCCCCAGCCGCACCACGATGCGGTTGAACTCCCTCAGATCCTCCTGAGACTGCACATCCCCGTTGCGCAGCATGAAGGCATTGTTGCACAGAGGCTGGATCTCCAGATAGTCGTAGAAGGAGGCGATGCGCTTGAGCTCGTCCCAGTCCTTGTGGTCCGCTACCGCCCGGAACAGCTCGCCGGCCTCACAGGCGGAACCCACGATGATGCCCTCCCGATGCTCTTTCAAAAGGCTCTTGGGAATAATGGGCACACGCTTGAAGTACTCCAGGTTGGACGCGGAGATCATCTGGTAGAGGTTCTTCAGCCCTACCTTGTTCCGGGCCAGCAGGATGATGTGTTTGGGAAAGCGGTTGGACTTGCTGCCCAGCGGCCGGAGCTTCTCCATCTCGGCGTTTACCGCCTGGAGGGAGTGGATCCCCCGCTCATGGAGCATCTTCCAGAACGGGATCAGCATGTAACCCACCGTGGCCGCGTCATCGCTGGCCCGGTGGTGGTTGAAGGCCGGCAGATCCAAATGCTCGGCCACGATATCAAGCTTGTACTTCCCCAGCCCCGGCAGCAGGTTCTGGGCCAGGATCAGGGAATCCACATAGGTGGGCTGAAAGGGAAGGCCCACCTTTTTGCAGCCCGCCCGGATGAAGCCGATGTCGAACTCGACGTTATGGGCAGCCAGCGGGCGGCCGTTCACAAATTTCAGGAAGTCCGTCAGCGCCTCTTTCAGCTGCGGCGCGTCCCTGAGCATTTCGTCGGTGATTCCGGTGAGACCGATGATCTCCGGCGTCAGGCGGCGGTTGGGGTTCACGAAGGTCTGGAACCGCTCCGCCACCTCTCCGTTCCGCAGCACCACTGCGCCGATCTCCGTGATGGCCTCCCGATCCACCTTCAAGCCGGTGGTCTCGATGTCGAAGCATACGAACTCTCCGTCCAGCGGGCAGTCCGCCGGACCGTGAACCGCCACCCGATCGTCCACATTATTGACGAAGTACCCCTCCACGCCGTAGAGGATCTTGATCTTGTCCCCCGCGGCGTGCCATGCATCCGGGAAGGACTGGGCCACGCCGTGGTCCGTGATGGCGATGGCGGGATGGCCCCAGCGGATGGCCGTCTGGATGGCCTCCTTGGTGTCCGTCAGGGCGTCCATGTTGCTCATGCGGGTATGGAGGTGAAGCTCCACACGCTTTTCCGGGGCGGTATCCTGCCGCTTGGCGTGGGACGCCTCCTGGATGTGGTAGGGATTGAGCTGGATGTCCTTGCCGTCCCAGGTGGGTTCCATCTTTCCCTGGACCCGCAGCCACATCCCGGGCTTCACGGCACTCTCCAGAGCCTGGGCCTCCTTGGCGGTGAGATTCTTCTGCACCGTCACGGAGTTGGTGTAATCCGTCATATCGAAGCTCAGCCGCCACATGCCGGGCCGCCGGGTCTCCCGGCACTCGAAGGAAAAGACCTTCCCCTCCACGATGGCGTTGCCCATCTTCAGGTCCAGCACCTTCATGGGCATCGGTCTTCCCTTGATGGGATTGCCCATCAGCACCTTCCCTGCCGCGGGCTTGGCCGCAGGGGCGGAAGATGTTTGTGCCGCCGCAGGCGCGGCGGCAGGGCGGCCGGCGGCGCATACCGGCTGGGTACAGGTGACCGCGATCTTCGCATCAGCGAAGCCGTAGATGGCGCAGATGGCGGCCGCCAGATCCCGGACGTCCGATTCCTCCAGCGGAAAGCGCACCGTCAGACTGAGCTGGATGGTCATGGCGTTCTGGTCGATGCAGGCGTTGGTGAGCTCCGCTCCCGCCAGCTTCAGCCGCAGCGCGCCGGAGAGCTGCAGCTCGGCAAACATTTCAAAAAACGGGATGTTCCTGGACATGGGTCCCCCTCTGTTTCACTGGTTTGTATGCATGGCGGAATCTGCGGCCGCAGGAGCGGTCACAGCTTCTCGATCTCCTCCATCAGCTTGTCCACAAGCTGCTCCTGAGGCACCTTGTAAAGGATCTCTCCTTTCCGGAAAATCAGGCCTTCACCTTTTCCTCCGGCAATACCGATATCCGCGGCGGCGGCCTCTCCCGGCCCGTTGACGGCACATCCCATCACTGCCACGGTGAGGCTCTTCGTGCAGCCCATGAGCCGCCGCTCCACCTCCTCCGCCATGGGGATGAGGTCGATGCGGGTCCGGCCGCAGGTGGGACAGGCAATGAGGTTCACCCCATCCTTCCGCAGCCCCGCCGCCTTGAGGATCTTCCTGGCGGCGTAGATCTCCTCCACCGGGTCTGCCGTCAGCGTCACCCGAATGGTATCGCCGATGCCCATGCACAGCAGGCCGCCGATCCCCATGGCGGATTTGATGATGCCCATGGAGGGCGTCCCGGCCTCGGTGACGCCCAGATGCAGCGGATAGTCCGTCTGTTGGCTCAAAAGCCGGTAGGCCTCCATGGTCAGCGGCACGTCGGAACACTTGACAGAGATGCAGATGTCGTCAAAGTCAAATTTGTTGAGAAGGCGCACATGGCCCATGGCGCTCTCCACCAGGGCCTGGGCAGTGACGCCGCCGTACTTGGCCCGCAGCTCCTTTTCCAAAGAACCGCCGTTGACGCCGATGCGGATTGGAATGTGCTTTTTGCGGCACAGATCCGCCACTGCCCGAACCTTCTCTTCCCCACCGATATTGCCGGGGTTGATGCGGATGGCATCAATCCCCCGCTCCGCCACCTCCAGCGCGTACTTGTAATTGAAGTGAATGTCTGCGATCAGCGGAATGGAGATCTGCTCCTTGATCCGGTCCACGGCCTCCGACGCCGCCTGATCCGGAATGGCCACCCGGATGATCTCACAGCCGGCCTCCTCCAGCCGGCGGATCTGGGTCACCGTGGACTCCACATCATCGGTCTTTGTATTGCACATTGACTGGATGGACACCGGGGCACCTCCGCCCACGGCAACCGATCCCACCATCAGCCGTTTGGTCATGGGATCCGCCTCCTTACTGTATCAATCGAAACACGTCGTGGAACGTCACCAGAAGCATAAAGCCCATCAGCACCACGAATCCGGCAAAATTCACCGCCATCTGGTACCGCTCCGGCACCTTGCGGCCCAGAATCAGCAGGGACACCGCGTCGATGAGCAGGAACAGGATCCGTCCGCCGTCCAGCGCAGGGATCGGCAGCATGTTCATCACCGCCAGATTCACCGCCAGCAATGCCGCGAAATAGAAGATCTGACTCCAGGCATCGGCCGCCGTCTCCGCCTGACTGCCCACCTCTGTGATGGTGGAGACGATGCCCACCGGACCGCTGAGATCCTGCATCCCGGCATTGCCGGTGACCAGCTGCACCAGACTGAACCACACCAGTTGCACAAAGTCCAGGGCGGTGTACCAGGTGTACTGCAGCTTGGTGGCCAGCGTCGCCTCTACAGCACAGATGCCCACATAGACACCATAGCCCGTGTAGGTAGTGACGCCGTCGGTACTGGTGCAGGTCTGCAGCGGCACATCCTCCACCAGGATATGCCGTCCGTCCCGGACCACCTCGATATCTGCGGTCTCTCCGGAATAGCTCAGAAACAGCTGCGCATCTCCTTTCAGGTAGGTGCGGTAACCGTTTACTTTGTAGAACACATCTCCGGCCATCAGGCCGTCCTCTCCGGTCTGTTGGAACTCCGGCGCCAATCCTGTCACTTGGTCGGTGTAGAATACCGCGGCGCCGGCATAGAGCGCCAGCAGGATCACCACCCCAGTGAGAAAATTCATAAAGGAGCCTGCCGCTAAAATCACAAACTTTTTCCAAAAACCCTGCCGGACGAAGGACCGCTCATTCCCGGTATCCTCATCCTCACCTTCCATGGCACAAAATCCGCCGATGGGCAGCGCCCGGAGGGAGTATTGGGTCTCCCCCCGCTGCGTACGCCAGATCAGCGGACCCATACCGATGGAAAACTCGTCGACCAACACGCCGCAGAGCTTTGCCGCCAAAAAATGGCCAAGCTCGTGCACAGCGATCAACACACCGAAAATCAAAATTGCCGCCAGAAGAAAAATAGGTTGCATGTTCAGCTCCAATCAGCTCCTCACAGTGCGCAAAACGATCTCCCTGGCGGCCTGATCTGCCTCCAGGATCTCTTCCAGACCCGGGGCAGCCGCGGGAGCCACCTCCGCCCGGGCCAGCTGCACCAGACGGGAAATGTCGTGGAATCCGATGCGGTCCGCCAGAAACAGACGCACAGCCTCTTCGTTAGCGGCATTCAGCACCGCGCAGGCCGTGCCGCCCTCAGCCGCAGCCTCCTCCGCCAGACGCAGGCACGGGAACGCCTCCCGATCCGGCGCGGCGAAGGTCAGCGGCGGGCAGTGCAGCAGATCCAGCGGCTCAGCCGGGTTCTCTCCCCGGCCCGGATACGTCATGGCGTAGCGGATGGGCAGACGCATATCCGGCGTGCCCAGCTGGGCC
>CALWXI010000041.1 GCA_944385455.1 uncultured Oscillospiraceae bacterium
CACCAGTGAAAAGCTGGCCATGGGGTATTATCTGGACGGGCGGGTGTCCGCCCTGTGGGGCACCCACACCCACGTGCCCACCGCCGACGAGCGGGTGTATCCCAGGGGCACCGGCTACATCACGGACCTGGGCATGACCGGGCCGGCGGAGTCGGTGCTGGGCATCGAGCCGGGGCAGTCGGTGGAGGCGTTCCTGGGGGGGCTCCCCGGGCGCTACCGCTCTCCGGAGGGGCCGTGCAAGCTCCAGGGGGCGCTGTTCACCCTGGAGAGCGAAACGGGCCTGTGCACCGCCGTGGAGCGCGTGGACATCCGGTGACGCCGGAGGAAAATACGGGCCGGAGGGCCTGAGAGAGAAGGAGCAATGCGCAATGTCGATTGAAAAGGTACGGGCGTATTTCGCCCAGCGGAATATGGAAGGACGCATCCGGGAATTCGACGTCTCCTCCGCCACGGTGGATCTGGCGGCGGTGGCGGTGGGAGTGGAGGGCGCCCGCATCGCCAAGAGCCTGAGCTTCCGGGTGGGGGAGAAGCCCATCCTCATCGTGGCGGCGGGAGACGCCAAGGTGGACAACGGCCGCTACAAGGCCCAGTTCCATACCAAGGCCAAGATGCTCACCCATGAGGAGGCCCACACCCTCATCGGCCACGATGTGGGGGGCGTGTGCCCCTTCGCCCTGCCGGAGGATGTGGACGTGTATCTGGACGTGTCGCTGCGGCGGTTTGAGACGGTGTTCCCCGCCGCGGGCAGCGACAACAGCGCCATCGAGCTGACCTGTGAGGAGCTGGAGCAGTGCGCCTCCAACTTCCGCGGATGGGTGGACGTGTGCAAGGGCTGGCGGCCGGAGGAGTCCGGCGCCGCCGGCTGAGGCGGAGGCGGAGATGCTTCGTTTTTTGCACGCGGCGGACTTCCACCTGGACACGCCCTTCGGGGCGCTGCCCGCCCCGGCGGCCGCCGCCCGCCGCCGGGAGAGCCGGGAGGCGCTGTTCCGTCTGGCGGACTATGTGAACGCGCATCAGATCCCCCTGGTGCTGCTGGCGGGGGACCTCTTCGACAGCGCCGGCGCCTACCGGGAGACCGGAGAGGCGCTGGCGGAGGCCCTGGGGAGGATGAAGGCCCGGGTGTTCGTCGCCCCGGGCAACCACGACTGGTACGGTCCTGGCAGCCCGTGGCAGACCGTCTCCTGGCCGGAGAACGTCCACATCTTCCGGGAGCGGGCCATGACCGCGGTGGAGGTGGCGGAGTGGAACGCCGTGATCCACGGCGCGGCCTTCACCGGTCCGGAGCAGGCGGAGAGCCTGCTGGCGGGCTTCGCCGCCCCGGCGGACGGGAAGCTCCACCTGGGGGTGCTCCACGGGGAGCTGGAGCCTCCGCGGCCCCGGTATAATCCCATCCTCCGCCGGGAGGCGGAGGAGAGCGGCCTTGCCTATCTGGCCCTGGGCCATATCCACAAGCGCGCGGAGCCCCTGCGGCTGGGGGACACGGTGTGTGCCTGGCCGGGATGCCTGGAGGGCCGGGGCTTCGACGAGCTGGGGGAGAAGGGATTTTATCTGGGCGAGGCGGAAAACGGCGCGGTGTCGCTCCGGTTCGTGCCCTTTGCCCGGCACCGCTATGAGATCCTCCGGGTGGATGTGACGGACCGGGAGCCCCTGGCCGCCGTGGAGGCGGCGCTGCCGCCGGACACGGCGGGGATGCTCTGCCGTGTCCTCCTCACCGGGGAGGCGGGAGACGCCGGGGCCGGCGCGGCGGCGGTGGAGGCGGCGCTGGCGGAGCGGTTCGACGCCCTGGAGGTGCGGGACGAGACCCGGATGTGCCGGGACGTGTGGGCCCGGGCGGAGGAGGACTCCCTGCGGGGCCTCTTCCTGCGGCGGCTGCGGCAGCGGCTGGAGGCGGCGGACACGGAGGAGGAGCGGGCCCGGATCACCCGGGCGGCCCGCTTCGGCCTGGCGGCCCTGGACCACCGGGACCTGGGATGAGAATCATGACACGGGCGGCGCGCGGGCGAAAAGACGCTCCGGCCGCCGGAAGCGTGAAAGGAGGCAAGGATGCTGCTGCGGGAACTGCAATACGCGGCCCTGGGCACGGGCTTTACCTGTCTTGCCACGGTGCTGGGGGCGGCGCTGGTGTTTTTCTTCCGGGAGGAGCTCTCCGGCGGCGTGCAGCGGGTGTTTCTGGGCTTTGCCGCCGGGGTGATGACCGCCGCGTCGGTGTGGTCGCTGCTGATCCCCGCCATGGAGATGGCGGAGGCGGCGGGGCGGAGTCCGCTGGCGCCGGCGGCGGGGGGCTTCGTGCTGGGGGGCGTCTTTCTGATGCTTCTGGACCGGCTGCTGCCCCATATGCACATCGGCAGCGAGGAGGCCGAGGGCCTGCCCGCCCGCTGGAAGCGCACCACCATGATCGTGCTGGCGGTGACGCTGCACAACATCCCCGAGGGGATGGCGGTGGGGCTGACCTTCTCCGTGGCGGCCCGGGACCCTTCCTCCGGGGCCGTGATGGGAGCGGTGGCCCTGGCGCTGGGCATGGCGCTGCAGAACTTTCCGGAGGGGGCGGCGGTGTCGCTGCCCATGCGCTCCCAGGGGGTGCCGGCGGGCCGGGCCTTTTTGTGCGGCGCGGCCTCCGGCGCGGTGGAGCCGGTGTTCGGACTTTTGACGGTGCTGGCGGCGGGCAGCGTCACGGGGCTGATGTCCGGGGTGCTGGCGTTCGCCGCCGGGGCCATGATCTACGTGGTGGGGGAGGAGCTGATCCCCGAGGCCCAGCTGGGGGAGCACTGCCACGCCGGTACGGGAAGTGTCATGGCCGGGTTCCTGGTGATGATGGTGCTGGATCTGGCACTGGGATGAGCGCCCCGGGGCGCGGGAGAAAAGGAGGCTTTGAACGATGGAACGGACGCCGCATTATGAGAGCTATGTGCGGATCCTGGAGGAGGAACTGATCCCCGCCATGGGGTGCACGGAGCCGGCGGCCGTCGCCCTGGCGGCGGCCCACGCCCGGAAGGCCCTGGGAGCGGTGCCGGAGCGGTGTCGGGTAGAGGTCAGCGGCAACATCCTCAAAAACGTGAAGGCCGTGACGGTGCCCCACACCGGCGGCCTCAAGGGCATCCAGGCCGCCGCCGCCGCGGGCATGGCGGCGGGACGGCCGGAGCTGGGGCTGGAGGTGCTGTCCCAGGTGACGGAGGCGGAGCTGGACGGCATCCGGGACACCCTGGCGCGCTGCGAGATCCGGGTGGCGCCCTCCGGTGGGGACCGGGTGTTCTTCATCAACGTCACGGTGATGGCGGGGGACCACGCCGCCTGCTGCGAGATCGCGGACAGCCACACCAACATCGTGCGCATCCAGCGGGACGCGGAGGTGCTCTATCGGGGCGGCGCCTCCGCCGCCGGCAGCCGGGAGACGGACCGGTCGGTGCTCAGCGTGGAGGAGATCGTCCGCTTCGCCGACTGCCTGGACCCCGCCGATGTGGCGCCGGTGCTGGAGCGGCAGATCGCCTGCAACGGCGCCATCTCCGCCGAGGGCCTCAAAGGCGGCTGGCGCGCCGAGACCGGCCGGACGCTGCTCCCGGTGCACGGGGACGATGTGGCGGTGCGGGCCAGGGCGGCGGCCGCCGCCGGGTCCGACGCCCGGATGAGCGGGTGCGGGCTGCCGGTGGTGATCGTCTCCGGCAGCGGCAACCAGGGAATGACCGCCTCCCTGCCGGTGATGGAGTACGCCCGGGAGCGGCAGGCGTCCCGCGAGACGCTGCTGCGGGCCCTGGCGGTGTCCAACCTCATCACCATCCACCAGAAGACCGGCATCGGACGGCTGTCCGCCTTCTGCGGGGCGGTGAGCGCCGGCTGCGGCGCCGCCGCGGGCATCGCGTACCTGGACGGCGGGCGGCTGGAGGTCGTCGCCCACACCATCGCCAACACCCTGGCCATCTGTTCGGGGATGATCTGCGACGGGGCCAAGCCCTCCTGCGCGGCCAAGATCGCCGCCGCCGTGGACGCGGGGATCCTGGGCTACGAGATGTATCGCCGGGCCGGACACCAGTTCGTGGACGGCGAGGGCATCGTCCGCAAGGGCGTGGAGAACACCATCGGCAACGTGGGGCGGCTGGCCCGGGAGGGCATGCGCCGCACCGACGAGGAGATCCTGAACATCATGGCGGGCCGGTGAGGGGACCGTCCGCCGGGGGCGGACGGTCCCTCCCGGCGGACGGGGCGGAAAAAGGCGGTTGACAATCCGGGCGCGTCATGGTATGGTATTTCCACAATTTCACAACGGCAGATGAAATTCCTAGGGAAACGGCGAAAGCCTGCCGAAGGAGCAACACTCTCAGGCGCCCGGGGACCGGGTGGGGACTAGGAATGGATGTGGCTCTGGAGAAGCCCCAAAAGGGTACCGAAGGTGCAAGGCGGCGCGGCCGCCGAATCTCTCAGGTAAAAGGACAGAGTGACAGGCGGGGGACGGGTGTGTCTCCCGGCGCCTGTGCTTTCTTCTTCGGAGCGGCCGCGTGGGCGGCCGGTCCGTTGTTTTTTTGGAGGAGAGCAACATGCTGCTGGAGATCGTACAAACCGTCAACACGTACCTGTCCGACTACATCCTGGTGGTCCTGCTCATCGCGGTGGGCCTGTGGTATTCCATCAAGACCCGCTTCGTGCAGATCCGCTGCTTCGGCGAGGGCATGCGCCGGGTGTTCGGCAATCTGTCCCTCAACGGCCGGAAGCACAAGACCGGGATGAGCTCGTTCCAGGCCCTGGCCACCGCCGTGGCCGCCCAGGTGGGCACCGGCAACATCGTCGGCGCCAGCGGGGCCATCCTCACCGGCGGCCCCGGCGCCATCTTCTGGATGTGGATCATCGCCTTCTTCGGCATGGCCACCATCTATGCCGAGGCCACCCTGGCCCAGATGACCCGGGTGCGGGACGAGCAGGGCAACATCCAGGGCGGACCCGTGTACTACATCACCACCGCCTTCCGGGGTGCCTTCGGCAAGTTCCTGGCGGGCTTCTTCGCCGTGGCCATCATCCTGGCCCTGGGCTTCTTCGGCTGCATGGTGCAGTCCAACTCCATCGGCTCCACCTTCCAGACCGCCTTCGGCGTGCCCTCCTGGGCGGTGGGCATCGTCCTGGTGGCGATCTGCGCCGTGATCTTCCTGGGCGGCGTGCAGCGCCTGGCCTCCGTCACCGAGAAGCTGGTCCCCGTCATGGCGGGCATCTTCCTGGTGGGGGCCCTGGCGGTGCTGGCGGTGCGGATCCAGTACCTGCCCGCCACCTTCGGCATGATCTTCCGCTACGCCTTCGCCCCCAACGCCATCATCGGCGGCGGCGTGGGCACGGCGCTGAAGATCGCCATCAGCCAGGGCGCCAAGCGGGGCCTCTTCTCCAATGAGGCCGGCATGGGCTCCACCCCCCACGCCCACGCCCTGGCCAACGTGTCCATCCCCCACGAGCAGGGCGTGGTGGCCATGATCGGTGTGTTCATCGACACCTTCGTGGTGCTGACCCTCAACGCCCTGGTCATCATCTCCACCCTCTACACCGCCGGCGGGCCTCTGGCCGGAGGCTATACCGAGGAGGCGGCTCAGACCCTGAACAGCACCAATCTGGCCCAGACCGCCTTCGGCACGGTGTTCGGCGCCGGCCCGGGCGCGGGCTTCGTGGCGGTGTGCCTGTTCTTCTTCGCCTTCTCCACCATCCTGGGCTGGAACCTCTTCGGCAAGATCAACGTGGCCTATCTCTTCGGCCGCAAGGCCACCGTGGTCTACACCGTGGCGGCCCTGGTGTTCATCTTCCTGGGCACCGTCACCTCCAGCGACCTGGTGTGGGGATTGTCCGACATGTTCAACCAGCTCATGGTCATTCCCAACGCCATCGCCCTCTTCGCCCTCACCGGCATGGTCTGCAGGGCCGCGGCCCAGGGCCGCGGGAAGTCCTGAGCGTCCCGCCGCCGGCATCCGCAGCCGCCGCGTCTCCCGCGGCGGCTGCTTCATACCTCCGTGCGCCCCTCCTCCCGGTAGGGCAGCAGGAACTCCGTGATGCTGCCGCTGAGGGCGTACATGGGATAGAAGAACACCAGTCCCTGGTCCGTGAGGTAGAAGTTGTGGGGATTCAGAAAGCGGCGCAGCCGCCGCTTCCAGTGGGGATGGAAGGGGGGAAAGCCCGCCGCCTCCCGGCGGCGGATATCCGCCGCAGCCAGGGCCGTGAGCCGCCGCTTCCAGTTCTGCCGGGGCGGGAAGAAGGCCGGCAGCGCCGCCGGGTATCCGGCGGAGAGGTCCCAGGTGTCCCCCC
>CALWXI010000042.1 GCA_944385455.1 uncultured Oscillospiraceae bacterium
CTGGACCGGCTGGAGGAGATTTGATGGCGGTCATGTATTGCAAGCTGGAGATCTTTCTGCCGGAGGAGGATCTGCCCGCTCTGGAAGAGGCGCTGCTGGCGGCGGACGCCGGACACATCGGCCGGTACAGCGGCTGCTTTTCCTATGGTCCGGTGACCGGCTGCTGGCGGGCCCCGGGGGATGCCCACCCGCACGTGGGAGCGCCGGGAGAGGCCTGCCGGGCCCCGGAGCTCAAGGTGGAGGTCACCTGCCGTGCCGACCGGGTCCGGGAGACGGTGGCGGCGGTGAAGCGGGTGCATCCCTATGAAGAGCCGGTGATCAATGTGATCCCCCTTTGGGGGACGGGGCTGGACGAGACGTGAAGGAGGACGGTATGCTGGCATACACCTATGTGGAGCCGGGGCGCTTTGCCCTGCTGGAAAAACCGAAGCCGGAGCTGCGGGCCCCGGGGGCTGCCCTGGTGCGGGCGACCATGGCCAGCATCTGCACCAGCGATCTGCACATCCTCCATGGCTCCGTGCCCAGGGCGGTGCCCGGGATCACCGTGGGACATGAGATGGTGGGCGTGGTGGAGGAAGTGGGCGATGCCGTTACCGCGGTGCGTCCCGGGGACCGGGTGACGGTGAATGTGGAGACCTTCTGCGGGGAGTGCTTTTTCTGCCGCCGCGGCTGGGTGAACAACTGCACCGATCCCGACGGAGGCTGGGCATTGGGCTGCCGCATCGACGGCGGCCAGGCGGAGTACGTCCGGGTGCCCCATGCAAACCAAGGCCTCAACAAAATTCCCGACGGCGTCACCGACGCCCAGGCTCTCTTCACCGGGGACATCCTGGCCACCGGCTACTGGGCGGCGGATATCTCCGGCATCACGGAAGAGGACACGGTGCTCATCATCGGCGCCGGTCCCACGGGGCTTTGCACCCTGGCCTGCGTGCTGCTGCACCGGCCCCGGCGGGTGATCGTGTGCGACCGGGACCCGGAGCGGCTGGCGCTGGTGCGGCGCCACTGGCCGGAGGCGCTGACGGTGGGACCGGAGCAGGTGGAGGAGCTGACGGCGGCGTACAGCCGCCACGGAGGCGCGGACGTGGTGCTGGAAGTGGCGGGAGGCCGGGATACCTTCTCCATGGCCTGGCGCTGCGCCCGGCCCAACGCCACGGTGACGGTGGTGGCGCTGTACGACGAGGCCCAGACCCTTCCGCTGCCGGAGATGTACGGCAAGAACCTGACGTTCAAGACCGGCGGCGTGGACGGCTGCCGCTGCGGCGAGATCCTGGACCGCATCGCCGCCGGGCGTCTGGATATGACGCCCCTCATCACCCACACCTATCGCCTGCGGGACATCCAGGCGGCCTACGACCTCTTCGAGGCCCGGCGGGACGGCGTGGTGAAGGTGGCCATTGTGCCGTGACGGCAAAAACGTCCCGGGGCATCTGCCCCGGGACGTTTTTCCTGGAGTCAGGAGGCGGGAGGACGGCGCCTGCGGCTCTCGTAGTCCCGCAGAGAGGCCAGAGCCTCGCCGGACATGGGGAAGAGCACGGCCAGGTTGAAGATGGTCATCAGGCCGATGCCAACGTCGCCCAGATCCCACACGAAGGTGTAGGCCGCGAGCCCCCCCACAAACAGCATCACCAGATCCAGCAGCTTGTAGAGAGTCTGCGGGAGCCAGCGGTCCCCGAAGAGATAGGCCACGTTGGACCGGGCGTAGAACAGAATGCCGATGAAGGTGGAGAAGCTGAAGAGCCACAGCGTCACGGCGATGAAGACCACGCCGAAGCGGCCCAGGTGGAAGTTCATGGCTGCCTGGAGCAGATCCATGCCCGTCAGGCCGTCCACCACCTCGGCGGGGGCCAGCAGCATGATCATGGCGGTGCAGCTGCAGATGACGATGGTGTCGATGAACACGCCCAGGGCCTGCAGGAGGCCCACCTTGGCGGGGTGGTCGGTCTCCGCCGCGGCGGCGGCGCAGGGGGCGGAGCCGGAGCCGGCCTCGTTGGAGAAAAGCCCCCGCTTCACGCCGTTCATCAGCACCGCGCCGAAGCCGCCCGCCGCCGCCTGGCGCAGTCCGAAGGCCTCCTGAAAGATCCGGGCGAACACGGCGGGCAGCTGTCCGAAGTTCTTCAGGATCAAAAATACCGTGAGAAAGAAGTAGCAGCCCGCCATGATGGGCACCAGGATATCCAGCACCTTGACTGTGGCATTGCGCCGCAGCACGATCACCGCCGCAAGGACCACCAGGATCACAGTGGTGTACAGGGGCGGGATGGCGAAGGCGTTGTAGAAGGCGGAGGAGACGGAATTGCTGATGACCTGGCTGATGCCGCACCAGCAGATGAGGCCTGAGAGGGCGAAGAGCACTGCCACCGGCGTCCGCCGGCGGGGAGTGCGGCGGGTGAAGAAGTGATGGATGAAATAGGCGGGTCCCCCCCGGTAGCCGCCGTAAAGAGGGTCCCGCTCCTTGTGGAGCTGAGCCAGCGTGGCTTCCACGAAAGCGGTGGAGGAGCCGATGAGAGCGGTGATCCACATCCAGAACACCGCGCCGGCGCCGCCGGCGGAAATGGCCGCCACCACGCCCACCAGGTTGCCCATGCCCACGCGGGTGGCGGTGGAGACCACCAGCGCCTGCACGGAGGACAATGCTCCGCCCTCCCGGGTGTGGCGCCGCTCCACGGTGACCCGCAGCATCTCCGGAAAGAGGCGCACCGGCAAAAAGCGGGTGCGGACGGTGAAATAGATCCCCGCGGGGATCAGCATCAGCACCATCAGGGAAAGCCCCAGGGAGCTGCCGCCGGGCAGCGGCAGCGTGATGAGGTCGTCCCAGAGCAGGCGGTAGACAAATTCAATCAGTGAGATCATAGTGCCTCCAGAATCCACAGGCGTTCTCCCGCCGGACAGGCGGGGAAAGGTCCGTCCGGAACCGCAGCGGGGGGCCCGGACGGACCGAAAAGGCTCATACCTCCCCCAGCACGTGGGGCAGGAAGTAGCGGATCTGTTTTTTCCACCAGGGCCAGTCGTGGTTCACGTCCGGTCCCCAATAGTCCACCCAGGCGGGGATGCCCTTGCTGCGCAGCACCCCGTCCAGACGGCGGGTGCCTGCCAGCAGCGGTCCCTCCCAGGCGCCCTGCCCCACGCAGAAGATCATGACGCTGCGGCGGAACAGGTCCATATAGGGGTGGTCCGCCGGCATGCCGGAAAGACTGGCGCAGGGATCGTTGAGATAAACCAGCTCGTCCATGTAGCCGCCGTACATGTCATGGGTGTCGTAGACACCGGAGAGGGCGACGACGCTGTCAAAGAGATCGGGCCGGCGGAAAAAGAGATTGCCGGCGTGATAGGCCCCCATGGAAAAGCCGGTGGAGAGCATCTTCTGCCCCGTGCCGTTGATCTCCCGGATGCGGGGCGTCAGCTCCTCCGTAAGGTAGCGGACCCAGGC
>CALWXI010000043.1 GCA_944385455.1 uncultured Oscillospiraceae bacterium
GAAGAGGAGGCGGAGGAAGAGCCGCTGATGGAGGAGGAGCCGCTGTGGGACACGGCGGAGGACTTCCGGGCGGAGTATCACCGCCGCCGGGCGGGACTGCCCGCCGCGGCGGTGGCATCGCTGATCCCCACGGTGCTGATGGTGCTGGAGCGGCGGGGCTTCGTGATCCCGTACTGGTCCGACGACACGCGGATCCAGACCCTGGCGCTGCTGGGGCTTTTGGCGCTGGTGTGCCTGCTGTGCCGCGGCGTGTTCGCCGAGGCGGCGGGGAAGCTGGGGCGGAAGCGGTGCGTCAGCGCGCTTCCGGCGTCCCTTGCCGCCCTGGCGGCGGCGGGGGACTGCGCCGTGCGCCTCCTCTCCGACCAGCGCACCCAGACCGCGCCTTACGCGGCGGTGAGCTGCTGGGTGCTGGTGTTCGCCCTGTGGGGCCTGAGCCGGGAGAGCCGGGGGCGGTTCGACGCCTTCCGCACGGCGGCCCTGGACGGGGAGCCGCCCTACCTGGTGACGGAGACGGACCGGGGCGCCTGCAAGCAGCGCGGCGCGGTGCCGGGATTCTATACCACGGCCTTCCGGGACGGCGCGGCGGAGGTGTGGCAGACGGCGGTGCTGCCGGTGGTGCTGATGGCCACGGTGGTGTTCGCGGGCCTGACCTCCCTGGGCCAGAACCGGGGGGCGGATTTCCTTTTGAACTGGTCGGCGCTGCTGTGCGCCGGAGCGGGCTTCGCCCTGCCGCTGTGCTTTCCCCTGCCCTATTCCAAGCTGGCCCGGCACCTCCACGCCGCCGGCTGCGCCGTGGCGGGCTGGTGCGGGGCGGAGAAGATCAGCCGCCGCAGGAGCATGATCCTCACCGACGCGGACCTCTTCCCCCCGGGGACCATACAGCTCAACGGCGTGAAGGTGTTCGGCGAGGAGCTTGACAAGGTCCGCTCCTACGCCGCCACCATGGCCCGGGCGGCGGGCAGCGGCCTGGAGCGCCTCTTCGACGGGCTGGTGCGCAGCGAGGGAGGGCGGTACTACCAGGCCGACGGCTTCAGCTTCTACGAGGAGGGCGGCTGGGCCGCCTCCATCCGGGGGGAGAGCGTGCTCATGGGCACCGCCTCCTTCATGCGGAAGATGGACGTGCGCCTGCCCGGGAACATCAACCTCAAGACCGGCGTCTTTCTGGCGGCGGACCGGCAGCTCATCGCGGTGTTCGCGGTGAAGTACAACCCGGCGGAGAACGTGGACTTCGCCCTGCGGATGATGCGCCGCAGCCGCATCACCCCCATCCTGGCCTCCCGGGACCCCAACATCACCCCCGCGCTGCTGCGGCGGAAGTTTTCCAAGAAGGTGAAGGTGGAGTACCCGGACCTCACCGCCCGGGTGGCCCTCAGCGAGGCGGAGCTGGACCGGGGGATGCCCCGGGCGCTGCTGTTCCGGGAGGGCCTGCTGCCCTACGCGGAGACGGTGGCCGGGAGCCGGCGGCTGTGCAGGGCGGTGCGGCGGGCGCTGTTTCTGAGCCTGCTGGGCAGCGCCGCCGGGACGCTCCTGGCCTTTTATCTGGCGGGGATGCGGGCCTACGACCTGCTCACGCCCCTGGGCCTGGAGGCCTTTTTGCTCCTCTGGACGCTGCCGGTGCTGCTGATGACGGACTGGACGGGGCGGTACTGAATTCCTTCCGAAAGGGCGGAGGGGACGCGCCGCGTCCCCTCCGCCCCTTCGCGGAGCCGCCAAAATTTCGCCGCGAAATTCTCCTTCCTGCCCAAAATGGGAAAGCTGCCAAAATTGTGGTTGTATTGTACCGGCCCGCGTTGTATAATTTCTACATTGGGTTCTCCAGAAAACGAAATGGAAACGCCGATCCCGGCCCGGGCTAATCGGTTGCGGGCCGTGTATACCGAATCTTTGCAAGGAGTGGAACGATCATGAGCTATTCTGTACAGAACATCCGGAACGTGTGCCTGCTGGGCCACAGCGGCAGCGGCAAGACCGCCCTGGCCGAGAGCCTGCTCTACATGACCGGCGCCATCGACCGCATGGGCCGCGCCGCGGACGGCAATACCGTCTGTGACTACGATCCCGAGGAGACCAAGCGGCAGATCTCCATCTCCGCCGCCGTGGCGCCCCTGGAATACAAGGGCTGCCGCATCAACCTGCTGGACACCCCGGGCGCGTTCGATTTCTCCGGCGAGGTGATGGAGGCCCTGCGGGCCGCCGACGCCGCCGTGATCGTCTGCTCCGCCAAGGACGGCATCTCCGTGGGCCTGGAAAAGGCCTGGAAGTACTGCGAGGAGCGGAACATGCCCCGCTTCCTCTACATCTCCAAGACCGACGAGGAAAACAGCGACTACAACGCCACCTTCGACGCCCTGCGGGAGCGCTTCGGCAAGAAGGTGGCCCCGGTGGTGGTGCCCATCTGGGACGCGGACAAGCATGTCACCGGCATCATCGACGTGCTCAACAAGCGCGCCTTTGAGATGCAGGACCTCAAGCGGGTGGAGATCGAGATCCCGGAGGACAAGGCCGACGTCATCACCGAGTTCAACGACGCGCTGAAGGAGTCCGTGGCGGAGACCAGCGAGGAGTTCATGGACAAGTTCTTCGGCGGCGAGGACTTCACCTACGCCGAGATGATCCAGGGCCTGCGCCAGGGCGTCCGGGAGCTGAGCCTGTTCCCCG
>CALWXI010000044.1 GCA_944385455.1 uncultured Oscillospiraceae bacterium
CTACGGCCGGTACGCTGATCATGGCGTGGCGATCTACGCGACGTACAGATCTTTCTCAGCCGCCCGATTATCGGACATACTCCCCGGAAGTTACCTCGTCTCCGAGCAATCTCCCGGTTCATCGCAGTTCCACGCAGCGGTGTGTGTCACCCTCCCGCGCGGACCTCCCTATAATAAAAGAAAAAAACCCTGGTGTCAAGAGGATTTTCTCCGTTTTTTATGAAATTCTCAAGTTTTTTTCGGCATTTGGGAGAATGACGGCGCCGGAGTCACCTCCGGCGCCGTTTTTTGGACATTTTTCGTCAAATTCCGGCCTTTGCGGCACACAGTATCAAAGAATCAGTACGCCACGCCCCAGTAGATGTCGGTGGTGCACGTCCTGCCGCACACCGGGCAGACGCCCTCGGTGCCGCTCTGCGCCAGCGGCATGCAGCGGGAGGAGACGCCGGCCCGCTCCTTCATGGCCAGCTCGCACTCCAGGGAGCCGCACCACTTGGACCGCAGGAAGCCGCCCCTGCCCTGGGCGATGGCCCTGGCCTCCTCGGGGGTCTGGATATCGAAGGTGTTCTCCTCGCGGTTTTTCAATGCCATGGCGAACATGTTCTCGTGCACCGCGTCCAGGAGCTTCTTCACCGTCTCCTCCAGCTCCGCCAGGGGCACGAAGACCTTCTCGCCGGTGTCCCGGCGGGCGATGACGCACTGCGCCTTCTCCATGTCCTTGGGGCCGATCTCCACACGCAGGGGCACGCCCTTCATCTCATACTCGGCGTACTTCCAGCCGGGGGAGTTGTCGGAATCGTCCATCTTCACGCGGACGCCCGCGGCGGAGAGCCGGTCCCGCAGGGCGGCGGCGGCGTCCAGCACGCCGGGCTTGTGCTGCGCCACCGGGATCACCACCGCCTGGACGGGGGCCACCCGGGGCGGCAGGACCAATCCGTTGTCGTCGCCGTGGGTCATGATGATGCCGCCGATCATTCGGGTGGAGACGCCCCAGGAGGTCTGGTGGGGATGGTGGAGCTGGTTGTCCCTGCCGGTGAAGGTGATGTCGAAGGCCTTGGCGAAGCCGTCGCCGAAGTAGTGGCTGGTGCCGGCCTGGAGGGCCTTGTGGTCGTGCATCATGCACTCCACGGTATACGTCTCCTCGGCGCCGTTGAACTTCTCCTTGTCGGTCTTGCGGCCCCGGATCACCGGCATGGCCAGGTAGTTCTCCATGAAGTCGGCGTAGATGTTCAGCATCCGCATGGTCTCTTCCCGGGCCTCCTCCTCGGTGGCGTGCATGGTGTGGCCCTCCTGCCACAGAAATTCCCGGTGGCGCAGGAAGGGACGGGAGGTCTTTTCCCAGCGCAGCACGCTGCACCACTGGTTGTAGAGCTTGGGCAGGTCCCGCCAGGAGTGGATGATGTTGGCGTAGTGCTCGCAGAAGAGGGTCTCGCTGGTGGGGTGGATCGCGTAGCGCTCCTCCAGCTTCTCACTGCCGCCCATGGTGACCCAGGCGCACTCCGGAGCGAAGCCCTCCACGTGGTCCTTCTCCTTCTGGAGCAGGGACTCCGGGATCAGCATGGGCAGATACACGTTCTCATGGCCCGCCGCCTTGAAGCGCCGGTCCAGCTCCTGCTGGATGTTCTCCCAGATGGCGTAGCCGTAAGGCCGGTAGATGAACATGCCCTTGATGGAGGTGTAATCGATGAGCTCCGCCTTCCTGCACACGTCGGTGTACCACTGGGCAAAGTCCGTGTCCCGGGCGGTGATGGCGTCCACTTGTCTTTTATCCTGTGCCATGTCTCTCAAATCCTTTACATCTATGATCTAATATGGGATCGCATGCGCGGTTTTCACTGGTTTTCTATTGTATCCATTCCCGGCGGAAAAGTCAACCGTCCGCCGCGCCCTCCCATGGCGCGCCCCGCGGGACTTGCAAAATGCTCCCGAGTGTGATATGCTGGCTCCCGAATTTTTTTGCTGTCCTGGAGGGACCCCACATGACCGCCCGCATCCGCGCTTTTTTCAAGAGGGAAACCGTTTTATGCATCGCCGCTCTCTGCGCCGCCGCCACCATGCTCCTGGTGCCGCCGGACGGCGCCTATCCCGGCTACATCGACGCCCGGGTGCTGTGCCTGCTGCTGTGCCTGATGGCGGTGGTGGCGGGCTTCCGCTCCTGCGGCGCCTTCGAGGCCCTGGCGGCCGCCCTGCTGCGGCGCAGCGGCGGCGGCCGGATGCTGGGGGTGATGCTGGTGCTGCTGCCCTTCTTCTCTTCCATGCTGGTGACCAACGACGTGTCCCTTTTGACCTTCGTGCCCTTCACGCTGCTGCTCCTGGACCAGGTGGGCTGCCGGGATTCCGCGCCGCTGGTGCTGGTGCTCCAGACCGCTGCGGCCAACCTGGGCAGCATGGCCACCCCCGTGGGCAACCCCCAGAACCTCTTCCTCTACGCCGCCTACCAGCTGACCCCCGGGTCCTTCTTCGCGGTGATGCTGCCGCTGACCGCCGTGTCCCTCATCGCCCTGACCGCGGGCGGCGCGGTGTGCCTGCCCCGGTCCCTTCCCGCCCCGGCGGTGGAAGCGTCCCCCCTGCGCTCCCCCAAAAAGCTGGAGGTGTACGCCGCGCTCTTTGGCCTGTGCCTTCTGACGGTGTTCCGGGTGCTGCCCTACGGGGCGGTGACGGTGACGGTAATGGCGGCGGTGGCGGCGCTGGAGCCCCGGCTGCTGCGGGAGCTGGACCTTGCTCTGCTGGCCACCTTCGTGTGCTTTTTCATCGTCTCCGGCAATCTGGGCCGGGTGGAGCCGGTGCATGACTTTCTTCAGGACCTGCTGGAACGCAGCACCCTGCTCACCGCCGCCCTCACCAGCCAGATCATCAGCAACGTCCCGGCGGCGGTGCTGCTCTCCGGCTTCACCGACAGCTGGCGCCCCCTGCTGGAGGGGGTGAACATCGGCGGACTGGGAACACCGGTGGCCTCCCTGGCCAGCCTCATCACCCTGAAGGCCTACCTCCGCGCCCCCGGCGCCCGGCCGGGCCGCTTTCTGGGGCTGTTCCTCCTTCTCAACTTCGCGGGGTTGGCGCTGCTGCTGGCGGCAGCCGCCCTGCTGTAAAAGGCGGGACCTCCGCGCCGCACGGCGCGGAGGTCCTTGTTTCATCCCAGGAGCGCCTTCCGCCGCCGCCAGTCCGGCAGGAACCGCTCCAGCAGGGCGTAAAACCGGGGGCCGTGGTTCTTCTCCCGGATGTGGCACAGCTCGTGGACCACCACCAGGTCCACCGCCTCCTCGGGACAATTCATAAGAAAGCAGGAAAAGCAGAGGCTGTTTTTCCCGCTGCAGCTGCCGTAGCGCTTCCGGGCGGCGGTGATCTTTACCCCGGCGGGCGTCAGGCCGGTGACCCGGCTCCAGTACGCCACCCGTTCCGGCAGCACCGCCCGGGCCCGGGCCTTGAGCGCTTCCACCTCCTCCGCCGTGGGGGGCGGCGGCTGGGACGAAGCCCGCAGCCGCTGACGGGCCAGATGGGTTTCGATCCACGACGCGTGGGCGGCCACGAAGGCCTCCACCCGCTCCCGGGACGCCCCCACGGGCGCGCGCACCAGCACCCGGCACTCCGGCGTGATCTCCAGAGCCAGCGTCCTGCGGCGGGAGCGGATCAGTTCATAGGTCATCATGCCCGCCGCCTCCCCAACGGCAAAACGGCGGCCGGCCCTGCCGGCCGGCCGCGTCGCGCTTCTCTCTCAGTCCCCCATGGGAGCGCCGCACTGCGGGCAGAACTTGCTGTCCGACACCGCGCCGCAGATGGGGCAGCTCTTCTCGCCGGGCTCCGCCGCCTCCGGCTCGTCCTCGCAGCGGGCGGGCTTGCTGGCCTCCAGCTCGGCGATCCGGGCCCGGGAGGCGGTGACCGCGTCCACCAGCTCCCGCACGGTGTCCGGGATCTCTCCCTCGTACTCGCTGACAAACCTCTCGCCGATGGTGCGGCAGTTCCGGTCGATCTCCCGCTGCTCGCCCGCAATGGCCACATTGATCTTGACGACCTCCGCCACGTCCTTCATCACGCCGGCGGCGTCCTTGGTCTTGTCCGCCGCTTCGGCGGCCACATCCTTTGCCCTTTTGGTCAGTTCATCGAAAAACGCCATAGTGTTACCCCTTTCCTGTGCGGCGCTGCCGCCGCCTGATGGTCGCCGGGTCTTTTGTTCAGTATACCCCAAATTTCAGGAGAACGCAACCGTCTCTCCGTTATTTTCCATCCACTGCCGGGACCGCTCCACCGCCCGGCGCCACTGGCGGTAGTCCCCGGCGCACTCCGCCTCCGCTCGCCGGGGCAGGAACACGTGCTGGCTGCGGCGCAGCCCCTCCAGCTCCTCCAGGGAGGTCCACACCCCCGCCGCCAGCCCCGCCAGGGCCGCCGCGCCGAAGGCGGTGGTCTCCACCTGGGCCGGCCGGTCCACCGGCAGGCGCAGCAGGTCCGCCTGGGTCTGCATCAGGATGTCGCTCACCGACGCGCCGCCGTCCACCCGCAGGGCCGTCAGCGGACAGGGCGCCTCCGCCTCCATGGCCCGCACCAGATCCGTCACCTGGAAGGCGATGGCGTCCAGCACCGCCCGGGCCAGATGGGCCCGGGTGGTGCCCCGGGTGAGGCCCACAATGGTGCCCCGGGCGTACATGTCCCAGTACGGCGCGCCCAGGCCGGTGAAGGCCGGGACGATGTACACTCCGCCGGAGGAGGGCACGCTCTCGGCCAGCCGGTCGCACTCCGGAGCGCTTTCGATGAGCTTGAGCTCGTCCCGCAGCCACTGGATGGTGCTGCCGGCGTTGAACACGCTGCCCTCCAGGGCGTACACCGTGCGTCCCCCCACGGACCAGCCCACTGACGTCACCAGCCCCGCCCGGGACCGCACCGGCGCGTCCCCCACGTTCATCAGCGTGAAGCAGCCGGTGCCGTAGGTGTTTTTTGCCTGGCCGGGGGCGAAGCATCCCTGGCCGAACAGTGCCGCCGGCTGGTCCCCGGCGCTGCCGCAGATGGGGATGCCCGCCAGATCCTCCAGCCCGGGGATCCCCTCCGCCACGCATCCGTACGTCTCGCTGTTGGAGCAGACCCGGGGCAGCAGGCACATGGGGATCCCCAGCAAATGGCACAGCTCCGCGTCCCACTCCAGGGTGCGGATGTTGAAGAGCATGGTGCGGGAGGCGTTGGAGCAGTCCGTCACGTGGGCCTTCCCCCCGGTGAGCTTCCAGATGAGCCACGAGTCCACCGTACCGGCGCACAGCTCCCCCCGCTCCGCCCGGGCCCGGGCGCCGGGGACATGATCCAGCATCCAGCGGATCTTGGTGCCGGAAAAGTACGCGTCGATCAAACGCCCCGTCCTTTCCGCCACCATCTCCGAAAGTCCCTCCGCCTTCAGCTGCTCGCAGATGGGCGCCGTGCGGCGGCACTGCCAGACGATGGCGTTGCACACCGGCTCTCCGGTGGCCTGGTCCCAGAGGACGGTGGTCTCCCGCTGGTTGGTGATGCCCAGGGCCGCGATGCGCTTGGGGTCCGTGTGGGCCACGGCCTCCGCCAGGGCCCGCTTCTCCGTGGCCCAGATCTCCATGGGATCGTGCTCCACCCAGCCGGGCTGGGGATAGATCTGCCGGAAGGGGTACTGGGCCCGGGCCACGATCTCCCCGGAGCGGCTGAAGGCGATGGCCCGGGACGTGGTGGTCCCCTGGTCCAGTGCGACGATACAGGCTTCCATATGCGCAACCTCCTCTGGAAATACCGCAGGAACTGTGGTATAATGGATCAGAATATACCCGATCCCCACCGCTTTGCGGTCATTATACCATAAGGAGGCGGATATTTCCATGGTGCGCCGCGAATTTTCCTTTCCCTCCGCCGACGGCAAAACCGCCGTCCACGCGGCGGAGTGGGTCCCGGAGGCGGCCGTGCGGGGCGTGGTGCTGATCTCCCACGGCGTGTCCGAATACATCCTGCGCTATGAGCCCCTGGCGGAATTCCTCACCGCCCGGGGCTTCGCCGCCGCGGGTCACGATCATCTGGGCCACGGCGGCTCCGTGGTCCCCGGCGCTCCCCGGCTCTATTTTGGTCCCCGGGGCAGCTGGGACGCCGTGGTGCGGGATCTCTATGCCCGCCGCCGGCTGATCGGCCGGCGGTTCCCCGGCGTGCCGGTGTTCCTGCTGGGCCACTCCATGGGCTCCTTCCTGGCCCGGACCTACCTCATCCAGTATCCCGGCACCGTCAGCGGCGCCATCCTCATGGGCACCGGCCAGCTGTCCCCGGCCATGCTCTCCGCCGGGCGGGCCGTCACCGCCGGGGAGATCCGCCGCCTGGGGGAGACGGCCTCCAGCCCCGTGGTGGACCGTCTGGCCTTCGCCGCCTACAACAAGCGCTTCGCCCCCAACCGCACCGGGTTCGACTGGCTCTCCCGGGACGCGGAGAGCGTGGACCGCTACGTCCGGGACCCCCTGTGCGGCGGCAGCCCCACCGCGGGGCTGTTCCGGGAGATGCTCTCCGGCATGGACTTCATGGCCCGCCCCCGAAACCTGCGGCGGATGAACCTGGAAACGCCGGTGTGCTTCCTCTCCGGCGCCATGGACCCGGTGGGCGGCTGCGGCCGGGGCGTGGCCCGGGCCTTCCGCGCCTTCCGGCGGGCCGGGGCGCGGGACGTGTCCATGAAGCTCTATCCCGGCGCCCGCCACGAGCTTCTCCACGAGGATTGCCGCCGGGAGGTCTGCGAGGACATCCTCCGGTGGCTGGAGGCCCATCTGCCGAAGGAGGACATCAAAAGCCCATGAAACAGCAAACCTACTATCTTCTCTGCCTGCTGGCCCGCTCCGCCGCCTTTTTGTTCCTGTTAGTGTGGGCACTGGCCCGGCCGGAGTCCTTCGACGCCGGACTGGGTCTGGCGGACGCCTTCCGCTTCACCCCCACCACCGCGGCGTGGCTGCTGCTGATGGCCTCCATGGTGCCGCGGCTCTTCCCCTCCCGGCTGGAGAGCGCCGGCTCCCAGACGGAGTTCCGCCGCCGCTTCCGCCCCACCGGCCGCCAGCCCGCCCCCCGGGAGATCCGCCGGGCGGACCGGGGCGCCCTGGGCGTGCTGGCGCTGTGGGCGGCCTTCAATGCCGTTTTCTACGCCGCCTACCTGGGCGGCATCGTGGACCTGCGGTTCCTGGTGTGCCTGGCGGGGTTCTACGGCGTGTGCGACATCATCTGCATCCTCTTCTTCTGTCCCTTCCAGGCCTGGATCATGCACAACCGCTGCTGCACCACCTGCCGCATCTACGACTGGGACTACCTGATGCTGTGCACGCCGCTGTTTCTGGTGCCCGGCATCCCGGCCCAGTCCGCCTGCATCCTCTCCGGCGTCATTTTCCTGCGCTGGGAGATCACGTACCTGCGCCGCCGGGAGCGGTTCTTCGAATCCTCCAACGAGGCCCTGGGCTGCGCCCGCTGCCAGGGACACCTGTGCCGGTACAAGCGGGCCATCGCCGGGAGCGTGAAGCCCCCCGCCCCGTCCCCCGGACCGGAAAACGGCGGCTGCCGGCCCTGAGCCGGGCATGATCAGCGCGGCAGCTGCCGCTTCCCGCGCCTCAGCAGCGGCGGACGGACGGACTCCGGGTCCCCTGTCTCCAGCAGCAGCTGCCCCGTGAGGAAGGCATCCGTCCCAAAGGCCCCCAGGGCCGCCCAGGTCAGCCACGGCGGCACCGCCGCCAGCACCGGGGCCAGCGCCTGCTGCAGCGGCGGCAGACACACCGCCAGCAGCAGCCCCCACGCCGCCGAAAAGGGCAGGCACACCCGCCCGCCCAGGTTCCCGGGCACGCCGCTGTAATCCCAGAAGCGCACCCCCAGGGCCGCCTCGTACCACCAGTGGACCGCGTACTCCACCGCCGTGGCCGCCGCGCCGCCCCAGAGGGCCATGCCCCAGAAGCTGTCCGTCAGCTCCGGCGGCAGGCACATCACCGCCAGCACTCCCGCGCCGTACACCGGGCACAGCGGCAGCAGCAGACGGCACCGCCGTCCCCGCCGTCCCCCGCCGGTGACGGCGGCGAAGCCCTTTTCCAAAAGATACCCCAAAAAGCTGTACGTCCAAAAAAGCCACAGATCCGCCGCCAGCGTCATCCTCCCCTTTCCCCCTCCAGTATGCGCCGGGACGGCGGCGTCCATGCCCGCCGTTGCACTCCGGGCGGTTTCGTGGTACAATACCGGGGAAAAGGAGGCGAGTCCATGTCCGATACCTGGGAGAGCCTGCGGGCGGAGTGCCTGCAGTGCACCGGCTGTCCCCTGCACCAGACCCGCACCCACGTGGTCTTCGGCGACGGCGCCGTGGACGCCCGCATCCTGCTGGTGGGCGAGGGCCCCGGCCAGACCGAGGACGAGCAGGGCGTCCCCTTCGTGGGCAAGGCGGGGCTGCTGCTGGACGATATGCTGGAGATCATCGGCCTGGACCGCACCCGGGTCTATGTCGCCAACATCGTCAAATGCCGCCCGCCCAACAACCGCGACCCCCTGGCCCAGGAGCAGGAGGCCTGCATGGGCTGGCTGCGGCGGCAGACCGCCCTGCTGCGCCCCCAGGTCATCGTCTGTCTGGGCCGCATCGCCGCCAAGGCCATCATCCAGGAGGATTTCCGCATCTCCAGCCAGCACGGCCGGTGGTTCACCCGAAACGGCGTGCAGATGACCGCCATCTACCATCCCTCCGCCCTGCTGCGGGACGTGTCCAAGCGGCCGGAGACCTTCGAGGACCTGAAAGCCATCCAGGCCCGGCTCCGGGAGCTGGGCCTCCTGCCCTGAGGACCCGGGCCCCGGCGGCCCGGGGCTTTGTTTCCCTCACTTGTTAACCATTTTTGATTTTATAGTTGACATTTCCGGGCGGGCCGTGTATGCTGGGACGTACCAAATCTGAAAACATGGGAGGTCCTCCGTATGACATCCTCACAGCCCGCCCTCCGCTTCCGCACGGCGGACATGGCCTACATTGCGCTGTTCGCGGTGCTCATCACCGTGTGCGCCTGGATCTCCATCCCCCTGGCGGTGCCCTTCACCCTCCAGACCTTCGCCGTCTTTGCCGCGCTGCTGATCCTGGGCGGCCGCCGGGGCACCTGCGCCGTGGGAGTCTATCTGCTGCTGGGAGCCGTGGGGCTGCCGGTGTTTGCCGGGTTCCGGGGGGGCCTTGGGACGCTGCTGGGCACAACCGGCGGCTACATCGCGGGCTTTCTCTTCTGCGCGCTGCTGTTCTGGGCCGTCTCCGCCCGGCTGGGCGGGAAGCTGTGGGCCCAGGTGCTGGGGTGCCTTGCGGGCCTTGCGGCCTGCTACGCCTTCGGCACCGCCTGGTTCCTGATCCTCTATGCCCAAACCAGCGGCCCCATGGGCGTGCTGTCCGCCCTGGGGCTGTGCGTGTTCCCCTTCGTGATTCCGGATCTTGCCAAGCTGGGCCTGGCCATCCTGCTGTCCCGGCGGGTGAAGGGCTTCCTGCGGTGAGGCGGCTCCCGCCGCGCAAAAAGCGCCCGGAGCGTGTGCTCCGGGCGCTTTGTCCGCTTTTCAGAAGGTCAGCCGCATGGCGTACCACACCACGCCGCCGTGGGTGGACGCCGACACCCCCTCCGACCGGAAGCCGAAGCGGGCGTAATAGTGCACCAGGGCCTCCTTGCAGGTGAGGACGCAGCCCCGGCGGCCCTGGGCCCGGGCGTCGGCGATGACCCGCTCCAGCACCCGCCCCGCCAGTCCCCGGCGGCGGTACTCCGGCAGCGTGTTGACGCCGAAGATCATCTGCCAGGCCCCGTCCTCCCGGTGGAGTGATGCGTCGGCATACATCTCGTCCCGCAGTTCCGGCTCGTCGGACACCATGCCGTTGACGAAGCTCACCACCCGGCCGTCTTCTTCCAGCAGCCAGAAGTGATTGGGGTAGACCGCCAGCCGGGCGGCAAAATCCGCCTCCGAGGCGGCCTCCGCCGCCGGAAAGCAGGCCGCCTCGATGTCCGTGACGGTTTTGAGATCCGCCATGGCGGCGGTTCGGATGCGCAAAGGGATCCCTCCTTATTTCAGATACTGATAACACAACAGCAGCCGCGCCGTGGAGTTGGTCATGTTCTCGAACCGGTAGGGCCGGTCCGCCGCAAAGCGCAGGGCATCCCGCTCCAGCAGCTGGAATTCCTGCTCCTCCGCCCACAGCGCCACTGTTCCCGCCACCAGCGTGGCGTGGCACACGCATCCCGCCGGCGACGGCTCCGGGCAGTACCGGGCGCTGATGTACAGGTCCAGAAAGAACGTCTCCTGCCGGGTGACGTCGTCATAGGGGAAGGAGGGCCGCAGCACCGCCTTCCCGCCGTCCAGCCGGGCGGGCCTGTTGTCCAGCTCCCGGGAGAGGAGCAGGGACTCGAAGTCGTCGTTTTCCAGCAGCACCTCCGCCGGCACCTTCAGCGCCGAGGCGATCTTGCCCAGGATCGCCACGGAGGGGTTGGCCTCCCCCCGCTCGATCTGTCCCAGCATGCTGCGGGAGACACCGGCGATGGCCGCCGTCCGCTCCATGCTCAGCTTCTTGCTCTTGCGGATGCGCTTGATGTTCTCCGCCACCGCCCGGTTCAGTTCCATGGCCGCTCTCCCAAAACAGTGAATATATTGACCGAATTCCTTTCTATAATAGGAGATCCGGCAGTTTTTGTCAATAGGAAGCCCCCGGCCGTTCCGGCCGGGGGCTCTGCTTTTTACACTCTCTTCCAGCTTGCGCCGTCCTTGGTGTCGGTGATCTCGATGCCCTGCTGCCTGAGCTCGTCGCGGATGCGGTCCGCCTCGGCGAAGTTTTTGGCCTTCTTGGCCTCATAGCGCCGCAGCACCAGCGCGTCCACGGCGGGATCGCCTTCGCCGGTGACGGTGTAGCCCCCCGCGGTCTGGCTGGCCTTGGCTTTGGCGTCCTCCGCCCGTCTGGCCGCCGCCTTCTCCAGAAGGCTCAGGGAGAGCACCCGGTCGAAGTCGGCGATGATCGCCAGCTTGGTGGCGTCGCTGGTCGGTGCCTTGAGCGCGTCGAACACCGCCGTGACGCCCATGGAGGTGTTGAGGTCGTTGCCCATCTGCTGGAGGAACCTGGCCCTGTATTCCTCGAACACCGCCTGGTCCACTTCGCCGTCCCCGGGCTTCAGCGCCGCGATGCGGCCGATGAGCTTCTGGTAGGCCGCCACGGCGTTGTCCAGGTTCTCCCAGGTGAACACCAGCGCCTTGCGGTAGTGGCTCTGGAGGCAGAAGTACCGGTAGGCCAGGGGATCGTACCCCTTCTCCTCCAGCAGCGGCACCGTGAGGAACTCGCCCTTGGACTTGGACATCTTGCCGTCGTTGGTGTTGAGATGGGCCACGTGGAACCAGTGGCCGCACCAGGGATGGCCCAGGTAGCTTTCGGACTGGGCAATCTCATTGGTGTGGTGGGGGAAGGCGTTGTCCACGCCGCCGCAGTGCAGGTCCAGATACTCGCCGTTGTACTTCAGGGAGATGCCGGAGCACTCGATGTGCCAGCCGGGGTAGCCCACACCCCAGGGAGAGTCCCACTTGAGGGCCTGGTCCTCGAACTTGCTCTTGGTGAACCAGAGGACGAAGCCGTTCTTGTTGCGCTTGCTGGGGTCCTCCTCCACGCCCTCCCGGACGCCCACGGCCAGGTCCTCCTCGTCGTGATCGTTGAACACATAGTAGCGGCTGAGCCTGGAGGTGTCGAAATACACGTTGCCGCCGGCCAGGTACGCATAGCCGGTCTCCACCAGCCGGGAGACGATGGCGATATACTCGCCGATGCAGCCGGTGGCGGGCTGGACCACGTCGGGCCGTCTGATGTTCAGCCTGCGGCAGTCATCGAAGAAGGCGTCGGTGTAGAACTTCGCGATCTCCATGACGGTCTTGTGCTCCCGGCGGGCGCCCTTGAGCATCTTGTCCTCGCCGGTGTCCGCGTCGGAGCTGAGATGGCCCACGTCGGTGATGTTCATGACGCGGTTGACGTCGTACCCGGCGTAGCGCAGGTACTTCTCCAGCACATCCTCCATGATATAGCTGCGCAGATTGCCGATGTGGGCGAAGTGGTACACCGTGGGGCCGCAGGTGTACATCTCCACCCGGCCGGGGGTGTGGGTCTTGAATTCCTCTTTTCGATGGGTGGCGGAGTTGTAAAGATACATGTCAGGCTGTCCTTTCCTTCGTTTTCCGGACCGCTTCCCGCAGGTCCTTGAGCTCCTGCTCCAGCGATTCCACGCGCCGGGCCATGGCCAGCAGCTCTTCCTGCATGGGGTCGGCCATGTGGATCTGATCCACGTCGTCGGCATAGTAGATGGGCTTCCCCGCCACCCGGACCACCCGGGCGGGGACGCCCACGGCGGTGGCGTTGGGCGGCACCTCTCCCAGCACCACCGCGCCGGCGGCGATGCGGGCGTTGTCTCCCACGGTGAAGGGGCCCAGCACCTTGGCGCCGGAGCCCACCAGCACATTGTTCCCCAAGGTGGGGTGACGCTTTCCCTTGTCCTTGCCGGTGCCCCCCAGGGTCACCCCCTGATAGAGCAGGCAGTCGTCCCCGATCTCCGTGGTCTCGCCGATGATGATCCCCATGCCGTGGTCGATTACCAGCCGGTGGCCGATGACGGCGCCGGGGTGGATCTCGATGCCGGTCCAGAACCGGCTCCACTGGGACACGCACCGGGCCAGAAAGAACCGGCGGCGCACGTAGAGCCAGTGGGCCAGGCGGTGGTAGATCACCGCGTGGACGCCGGGATAGAGCAGGAAGATCTCCAGCTTGCTGCGGGCCGCGGGGTCGCGGCGCTGATAGGCGGCCAGGAGGCCGCCCAGTCGGGTCACTCGTTTTGCCATGATCGCATTCTCCTTGTGTCGGCCGGGGGCAATGAAAAGCGCCCCCCGTACCAAAGTACGAGAGGCGACGAATCGCGGTTCCACTCTCTTTTATCACTCAAGGAAGGCCGTTGACGCAGGCCGTGCGGAGGGCTTCCACATCCCCCGCGCTCCCGGACGCACTTCACAGCCTCCTCCGCAGGCGCGCTTGCAGCCGGTGACGCGCCCTCTCTGTCCGTTGGGTGGACTGTTACTCTTTCCGATCATCACGCTGTTCACTTGTAATTTAGTATACTAGCAGGATT
>CALWXI010000045.1 GCA_944385455.1 uncultured Oscillospiraceae bacterium
AAGATCACCGCCGCGCCGGTGCCGGTGCCCAGGGGGCTGTCAAAGGGCTCCTCCGGCAGCTTGCCGGGGACGATGCAGTCGCTGCGGAACAGGCGGCACATCTCCCGAGTGGTGAGCACCGCGTCCACATCCGGGTCCCCGAAGGCGCTGCGCATGGTGGGCAGTTCGCACTCCGCCTTCTTGGCAGAGCACGGCATGATGGACACCACGAACATCTTCCGGGAGTCGATGCCCCGTCGCTTGGCGAAATAGCTTTTGGCCACCGCCCCGAACATCTGCTGGGGGGACTTGGCGGTGGAGAGGTTCTCCGTATAGGAGGGGAACTGGGTCTTGAGGAACCGCACCCAGCCCGGGCAGCAGCTGGTGAACATGGGCCAGCGGTACTTCCCCCGGTGGGCCAGCCGCTCCAGAAGCTCGCTGCCCTCTTCCATGATGGTGAGGTCCGCGGCGAAATTGGTGTCGAACACATAGTCGAAGCCGATGCGCTTGAGGGCCGCCACCATGCGGCCCGGGGTCCCCAGACTGCGGGACAGGCCGAAGGCCTCCGCCCAGGCCACCCGCACCGCCGGAGCCACCTGGACCACGGTGGTGATCTCCGGGTCCGCCAGGGCCCGGAGGACCCGGTTGGTGTCGTCCCGCACCATCAGAGCTCCCGTGGGGCAGTGCACCACGCACTGGCCGCAGAAGGTGCAGGCGGTATTTTTCAGGCTGCGGTTATAGCTCACGTCCACGGTCGTCCGGGAGCCGGTGCCCGCCACGTCCCAGATGTGCATGCCCTGGATCTTGTCGCACACCTGGATGCAGCGCATGCACTTGATGCACTTGGACGCCTCCCGCACCACCGGCACATCCAGATCCACCCGGGACCGCTCCAGCTGCACCTCATAGGGCTGGAAGTGGATGTTCAGGTCGTGGGAGAGCTGCTGGAGCTGACAGGTGCCGCTGCGGACGCAGACGGTGCAGTTGGAGTTGTGCTGGGAGAGGATCAGCCGCAGGTTCGTCTTGCGGGCCTGCCGAACGCGCGGAGAGTTGGTGTGCACCACCATGCCCTCCGCTGCAGCGGTGTTGCAGGCAGGCACCAACCGCTCCGTTCCCTCCACCTCCACCACGCACATCCGGCAGGCGGCGATCTCGTTGATGTCCTTCAAATAGCACAGGTGCGGGATGGGGATGCCGGCCTTTTCCGCCGCCTCCAGCACGGTGGTGCCCCGGGAGACCCGCACGTCCCGCCCGTCGATGGTCAGTTTTACCATGTCTCCACACGTCCTCCCTTGAAGATGCCGTAGCCAAAGTGGTCACAGCGCAGACAGCGCCCCGCCTCCTGCGCGGCCTCCTGATCCGTCATGCCGCACTCGATACACTGGAAGTCGTCCCGGCGCTCCACCGCTTCCCGGCTGCCGCAGTCCACCCGGCCCCGGGAGTGCAGATCCGCGCACAAGGGAACCGGCACCTTCACCTCCGCCTTGATCTCGTGATGGAAGCCCAGATATTCGTCGATGTTGGCCGCGGCGGCCTTGCCCGCAGCGATGGCTCGGATCACGGTAGCCGGCCCGGTGACGCAGTCTCCGCCGGCAAACACGCCCTCCAGATCCGGCAGCCGGGTGCTGGCATCGGCCAGCAGAGTCCCGCCCCGCTGGATCTGGATGCCGCTTTGCTCAAAGCCGTGGGACTCAATGCCCTGGCCAACCGCCACAATGATGACATCCGCCGGGATCCGCATCGGCGGCGCATCGGCGTTGCCGGGCCTGGGCCGGCCCTGACGGTCCGGCTCCCCAATGAGCTGAGGCTGGGTCCACAGCGCGGCGGCCCGTCCGTCCTCCCCCGCCTCAATGCGCACCGGGGCCTGGAGGGTCAGGATCTCCGCGCCCTCCGCCACGGCGCCTTCCACCTCCTCCCGCTGGGCGGTCATATCCTCCCGGCGGCGCCGGTAAACGCAAGTCACGCTGGCAGCGCCCAGGCGGATGGCGCTGCGGGTGACGTCCATGGCCACGTTGCCGCCGCCGATGACCACTACCCGTCTGCCCGAAAAATCCGGCAGGTCATCGTCTCCGATGCGGCGCAGCAGCTCCACGGCGGAGATGACGCCGGAGAAGTCTTCGCCGGGGATGCCCGCCTTTTTGTCGGTATGGGCGCCGATGGAGAGATACAGGCAGTCGTGCTCCCGCTTGAGCTGGTCGAAAGTGATGTCCGTGCCCACGTCCACTCCGGTGTGCACCCGGATGCCCACGGAGAGCACAGAGGCGATCTCCTGATCCAACAGCTGCCGGGGCAGGCGGTAGCTGGGGATGCCGTAACGCATCATGCCGCCCAGCTGGCGCTGTTTTTCATATACCGTCACCCGGTGGCCCATGAGGGCCAGGTAGTAGGCGGCGGAGAGCCCGCCGGGACCTCCGCCGATGATGGCCACGGACCTGCCCGTGGAGGCGGCCTTCCTGGGCTGGGGCACCTCGCCGGCGTGGTCGGCGGCATACCGCTTGAGCCCCCGGATATTCACGGCGTCGTCCACCATATTCCGGCGGCACCGGGCCTCGCACGGGTGGTCACAGATGTAGGCGCAGGCCGTTGGGAAGGGGTTGTCCTTGCGGATGAGCCGCACCGCGTCGGCGCAGCGGCCCTCCCGCACCAGGGCGATGTAGCCGGGGATATCCACCCCCGCAGGGCACAGCGCCACGCAGGGCACCGGATTTTTCAGGCTCCCCAGGCACCGGTGGTGGAGGATATGCTCTTCATAGTCATCCCGGAAGCCCCGCAGCCCCATCAGCACCAGATTGGCCGCGTCGGTGCCGATGGCGCAGTCCGCCGTGTCGGCGATGACCTGGGCGGTGGACTCGATGCGCCGGAGGATGCTCACCGGCGGCTCTCCGTCCAGCACCTCCCGGATCATGTTGGAAAGCTGGGTCAGCCCAATGCGGCAGGGCACACATTTGCCGCAGGTCTGAGCCTGGCACAGGTTCAGGAAATTCAGCGCCATGTCCACCGGACAAAGCCCCGGCGGGCTGGATGCAATGCGCCGTTCCATGTTTCGGTAGATCTGTTCCACCACAGCCTGTGCCTGGCCGGGTGTCTTGACCTCCAGTCTGCTCATATCGGGTTCGTTCCTCCCTTCACACGGCTCCGCCCTCCGGCGGCGGCCGCTTTATTCCAGAATGGTCACCGTATAGGCCAGAGCACGCGTCTGTCCCGGCTCCAGCACCATGCACCCGGGTTTATCCCGGAAGCGGCCGCTCTCTCCGGTATAGGCGGCACAGCCGTGCCACGGTTCGATGCAAAGATACGGCGCATGCGCGCCGGGCTTGGTCCAGAAGGCGATCATGGGAAAGTCCGGAAAGTCCATCCGCACTCCCTGCCCCGCCCTGTTCACCAGCTTCACGCCGCGGGAGCGCAGCCCCTGAAAGATCAGGGTATCCATCCGGTCAAAATACCCGTAGTCCAGAGGGATGGCATCACCCCGGAGGGCGTAGCCCGCTTCCTTCAGCAGGCAGCCGTCCGGCCCGGGCAGGACCGCGTCCGCCTCTTCCGGCTCATCAAAGACCAGCCGGTAGTCGGCAAATCCCTCCCCCGGCAACACGGGGCAGGCAAAAGCGGTGTGGGCGCCGATGCAGAACGGCATGGCCCGGTCCCCGGTATTGGCAACGGTGAAGGCGGTGACAAAGCCCGTCTCCGTCAGCTGATGGCGTACCTGGAACAAAAACGGGAAAGGATACTGCTCCAGCGTTTCCGCGTCCTCCCGCAGCGCCAGCACCACGTAATCCTCTCCCCGCTCCGCCACGGAAAACTCCTTCCGGCGGGCAAAGCCGTGACGGCCCATGCGGCACACCGTGCCGTCGATATCCACCTCTCCGTTCCGCAGTCCCCCCACAATGGGAAAGAGGTTGGGATTGCGGCCGGACCACACCGCCGGGTCCCCCTGCCAGATCCGTTCCCGGCCATTCCGGTCCCGCAGAGACACCAGCTCGCCGCCCATGGTCTCCGCCGCGGCGGCATACGCGCCTTTTTTCAGCTGAATCTCCATATACGCTTCCTCCCTTTGATCCGCTGTTACCTGCATGATAACACAGCGGCGGCGGACTTTAAACCCCGCCGGTCAAAAAAGCCCTCGCCGGGATGTGGAAATCAGGGGGTGCGGGCTGGGCAGTTTCCACAAAAAACGCGCCGCCCAAAAGGGCGGCGCGCGGGAAGGGAATGCGCTCAGATGCGGCTGCGGATCTCCCGGCCCATTTCCCGGCAGCCGATGGCCGTGCCGCCGCCCAGGAGGATGTCCCCGCAGCGGCAGCCCGCTTTCAGCGCGGCATCCACCGCAGCCTCCACGGCGTCGGCCTCCGCCGCCATGTCGAAGCTGTAGCGCAGCATCATGGC
>CALWXI010000046.1 GCA_944385455.1 uncultured Oscillospiraceae bacterium
CCTATGTCCAGACTCACGAGGCCGGCTGCGGGCCCTACTTCTGCAAGGCGCAAAAATGAAAAACAGGCGGACCTCCTGAGATCGGGAGGTCCGCCTGTTCGTATCGAGTCCGGACGAGAAAAGACCCCGGACCAATGTCCGGGGCCTTGGTACATATGCGCTTTGCTTACGCCTTCTTGGCGATCTCGGTCAGCTGAGTGAACGCAGCGGGATCGCTGATGGCCAGCTCAGAGAGCATCTTGCGGTTGATCTCGATGCCGGCGGTCTTCAGGCCGTGCATGGAGGTGGAGTAGTTCATGCCGTTCAGCTTGCAGGCGGCGGAGATCCGGGTAATCCACAGAGAGCGGAAGTCACGCTTCTTCAGCCGGCGGCCGGTATAAGCGTAGCTCAGGGACTTCATCACCGCCTGGTTGGCCACGCGGAAATGCTTGGACTTGGAACCCCAATAGCCCTTGGCCATCTTCAGGATCTTATTTCTTCTCTTGCGCGTCATCATCGCGCCCTTAACTCTAGCCATTGTGTAAAGCCTCCTATTCTAAACGTCTCGTATCTTACTTGTAGGGGATCATCTTGCGGACCGCTTCCACATTGGTCGCATCCGCATAACCGCCTGCGCGCAGACGACGCGTGCGCTTGGTATCCTTCTTGGTCAGGATGTGGCTCTTATAGGCCTTGGCGCGCTTGACCTTGCCGGTCTTGGTGAGGTTGAATCTCTTCTTGGCGCCGCTATGGGTCTTCAGCTTAGGCATAGTAGTAGCTCCTTCCGTGTGTTTGAAAAATCTTCTTTATTTGCCGGATCTGGGAGAGAGGAAAATGGACATCATCCGTCCCTCCAGCTTGGCGGGCTTATCCAGATTGGCGGTCTCGGCACACTGCTCGGCAAACCGGTCCAGCAGGTCCTTGCCGATGTCGGTGTGAGCCATCTCACGGCCGCGGAAGCGAACGGAGACTTTGACACGGTTGCCGTCGGCAATGAACTTCTGCGCATTCTTCAGCTTTGTGTTGAAGTCTCCGATGTCGATGCCCGGAGACATCCGGATCTCCTTGATCTCGACCACGTGCTGATTTTTTCTGGCTTCCTTTTCCTTCTTGCTCTGTTCGAACCGGAACTTGCCGTAGTTCATCAGCTTGCAGACCGGAGGAACGGCCTGCGGCGAGATCTTCACCAGATCCAGGCCCTGCTCATCGGCGATCTTCAGCGCCTCTGCCGGAGGCATGATGCCGAGCTGTTCACCCTCGGAACCGATCAGGCGGATCTCCTTGTCACTGATCTCCTCGTTCAGTTCATGCACTAACTTAGCTATGGTCAAAGCACCTCCATTCCAAAATCACAAAACGCGGATACCAAAACCGGCATCCGCGCAACAACAAACTGCCCCAGGGGCAGCCTGAAACAAGCAATGTTGACCTCTTTGCCGATGGCGGGAGGTGAGGCGGATGCGAGCAGCCTTCTTTGTTTTGCTGACTTAGTATACCAGAACCATTCTGACTTGTCAACAATCATTTTTCCTTTTTTTCGCAAATTCCAGGTATGTCTTTTGTGTCTTCCGGGAACACTAGGCCACACAGGAAGCGAAAGGAGGTGTTTTTGTGCAGGACAATCGGGAAAGCCAGCAGAAGCAGCAGTCCCAGAACCAGCGCGGTCAGGACCAGAAGCAGATGCAGACTGAGCGCAGTCAGAAGGAAAACCGCAAGTGACCCCCTGTCGAACACGCGGCGGAAGTGCCTCTCCGCCGCGTGCTTTTGCATGCAGCCGGACGATTCGGAATCCCTCTTGTCTTTTTTCCCGGAGACATGGTAAGATGGATGACATATTACATAGGAAACGGGATGATCTCCATGACACGCCGGGAAACACCTCTTACCGGATACGTCTATGCGCTCTTCACCATTCTGGTGTGGGGCTCCACCTTTATCTCCACCAAGCTGCTGCTCCAATACTACACGCCGGCACAAATCATGCTGACCAGATTCCTGCTGGCCTACGGCGCACTATGGCTGCTGCGGCGGATGAGCCGGGGGCTGGACCCCATCCTGGTGACCCGGCGAACCATGTTCTGGGGCGCCGTCACGGCGCTGTCCATGGTATTGCTCCAGCAGATCCCCTATCCCGCCGTTCCACTGCTCCAACCGGCAGTCATCGGAAACTTCCTCTTTCTGGGACTCATCGGCAGCGCCCTTTGCTTCGTTCTCTGGAACAAGGCCTTCCGGATCCTGGGCGTGGTTGCCACCAATAATTTCATCTATTTGAATCCCTTCGTCACCATTGTGGCGGCCTGGCTGTTCCTCCGGGAACCCATCTCTCCCCTGGCGCTGCTGGGAGCGGCGCTCATCACTGCAGGAGTGGTGATCTCCCAGCGGCCCGCAAAACCGCTGCTGGGCAAAGCGGCGAAGACCTGCCCCTGAATCCATACAGTAAAAAGCGGAAGCCTGCCGGCTTCCGCTTTTTTGCTGTCAAATGGAATCAGCCTTCCATGGCCCGACGGGACTCCTCCAGCTTGGCGATGAGCTCCCGGTACTTGGCGGCCTTCTCCTTCTCGGCGTTCACCACCGCCTCCGGCGCCTTGGAGACGAACTTTTCGTTGGAGAGCTTCTGCTCCACGATCCGCAGGCCGTTTTCCGCCTTCTCCTTTTCCTTGGCGATGCGCTCCAGCTCCGCCTGGATGTCCACCAGCTCGCTCAGCGGCATATAGGCCGTGGCGTTGTGGGTGACCACAGAGACGAGGCCCGTGGCATCGGCAGGCGCCGCGCCCGCAAACTTCACCTCGCTGGCAAAGGCCAGGCGCTGGATGAAGTGGCGGCCCTGGGCGTAGATCTCCGGCGTGGCGGTGACCAGCAGCACCTCCGCCTTCCGGGAGGGCGGCACGTTCATCTCGGACCGCCGGACGCGGATGGCCTTGATGGTATCCATCACAGATTCCATAGCGGCTTCCTCTTCGGGAAAACTCAGCTCCGGACGGTACTCCGGCCAGCGGGCCGTCATGATGAAGGGTTCCTCGTGAGGCAGTGCCTGATAGATCTCCTCGGTGATGAAGGGCATAAAGGGATGCAGCAGCTTCAAAAGCTCCTCCAGCACGTAGCACAGCACATTCTGGGCCACTTGCTTGGCTTCCTCGTCCTCTCCGTTCAGACGGGTCTTGGTCAGCTCGATATACCAGTCGCAGTAGGTATCCCACAGGAAATCGTAGACCTTGGCGGAGGCCACCCCAATCTCATAGCTGTCCAGATTTTCCGTGACTTCCTTCACCAGGGTGTTGAGCTTGGAGAGGACCCACTTGTCCTCCCGCTCCAGCCGGCCGGCGTCCGGCAGCTGGCAGCGGCCGATGGTGAGATTCATCATCACGAACCGGCTGGCGTTCCAGATCTTGTTGGCGAAGTTCCGCATGGCCTCGCATTTTTCCGTGTAGAACCGGGTGTCGTTGCCGGGGCTGTTGCCGGTAATGAGGTTGAAGCGCAGCGCGTCGGCGCCGAACTTCTCCGCCATTTCCAGCGGATCAATGCCGTTGCCCAGGGACTTGGACATCTTGCGGCCCTTGTCGTCCCGCACCAGGCCGTGGATCAGCACGGTATGGAAGGGGATCTTCTTCATCTGTTCACAGCCGGAAAAAATCATCCGGGCCACCCAGAAGAAGATGATGTCATAGCCCGTCACCATGACGGAAGTGGGATAGTAGTAGTCCAGGTCCGCCGTTTTTTCCGGCCAGCCCAGCGTGGAGAAGGGCCACAGAGCGCTGGAGAACCAGGTGTCCAGCACATCGGGGTCCCGGGTCAGATGGGTGCAGCCGCACTTTTCGCAGACAGTGGGATCCTCCCGGGAGACGTTGATATGGCCGCACTCGTCGCAGTACCAGGCAGGGATCTGATGGCCCCACCACAGCTGCCGGGAGATGCACCAGTCATGGACGTTCTCCATCCAGTTGACATAGGTCTTGGAGAACCGCTCGGGGACGAACTTCACCTCGCCGTCCTTCACCACCCGCAGCGCCTCTTTGGCCAGCGGCTCCATCTTCACGAACCACTGTGCGGAGATCAGGGGCTCCACGTCGTTGTGGCAGCGGTAACAGGTGCCCACGTTGTGGCTGTAAGGCTCGGTCTTGACCAGATATCCCTGCTCCTCCAGGTCCTGGACGATCTTCTTGCGGCACTCGTAGCGGTCCATCCCGTTGTAGGGGCCGCCGTTTTCATTGATGCGGCCGTCGTCGCCGATGCAGCGGATGACCTCCAGATTGTGGCGCAATCCCACCTCAAAGTCGTTGGGGTCGTGGGCGGGGGTCATCTTCACCGCGCCGGTGCCGAAGCCCAGCTCCACATAGTCGTCCGCCACGATGGGGATCTCACGGTTCATAATGGGCAGGATGCATGTCTTGCCCACCAGATGCCGGAACCGCTCGTCCTCCGGGTTCACGGCCACGCCGGTATCGCCCATCATGGTCTCGGGGCGGGTGGTGGCCACCACCAGATCCCCGGAGCCGTCCGCCAGGGGATAGCGGATGTGCCACAGATGGCCGGGCTTGTCCTGATACTCCACCTCCGCGTCGGAAAGGGCGGTGGCACAGTGGGGGCACCAGTTGATGATGCGGCTTCCCTTATAGATGAGGCCCTTGTCATAGAGGTCGCAGAAGGTCTCCCGCACGGCCTTGGAGCAGCCCTCGTCCATGGTGAAGCGGGAACGGCTCCAGTCGCAGGAGACGCCCAGCTTCTTCTGCTGCTCCACGATGCGGCCGCCGTACTTCTCCTTCCACTGCCAGACCCGCTGGAGGAATTTCTCCCGGCCCAGGTCATACCGGGTCTTGCCCTCCTTGACCCGCAGCTCCTCCTCCACCTTGATCTGGGTGGCGATGCCGGCGTGGTCCGTGCCGGGCAGCCACAGCGCGGAATAGCCCTGCATCCGCTTGAAGCGGGTGAGGATATCCTGCAGCGTGGAGTCCAGCGCATGGCCCATATGCAGCTGACCGGTGACGTTGGGCGGGGGCATGACAATGGAAAAGGGCTTTTTCTCCGGGTCGGGTTCTCCCCGGAAGCAGCCGGCGTTTTCCCACATCTCATAGATGCGGGACTCCACCTGCTGAGGTTCATACACCTTGGGCAGTTCTTTCTTCATGGGTACTCTCCTTACTATGATAAACTATGATAAATTCAGATCACACACGCCGATAGGGCTTGCCGCACTTTTCGGACAGAAACTTCCGCAGCTCCTCCGGATCATGCCCCGGCACGTCGTCCAGGCGCACCACCAGGCTGGCCAGGGGATCCAGGAAGATGAAGTCATAGCCCTTGTAATACACCAGGGCGTAGATCTTATCGTAGTTGTGGCGGATCTTCTGCCCCCCCACCAGTTCGTACAGGCAGCTGCCCTCGAACTGGATGGTACCGGTGTAGATGGCCCGCATCCGGGCGAAGGCCGCGCTGATGAGGTTGGGGATCAGGCCGGCAGCCAGGAACAAAATGCCGATCATGAGATAGCTCACCCGCCGGAAAGACGGTCCGTCCGCCGTCAGATCTCCCCACACGGTCCAGGTCCGCCATACGCCGATGACCAGAAACAGCACCCGGAACAGCAGCATCTGCCCCCTGCGGAACAGCCGCTCCGACACCGTGTACAATGCCAGCAGCTGCCGGTAGGTCAATTTCATCTCCGCTTGAAACTTCATTGGCTTTTCTCCCTTGCTTTGTTGTGGGCGCACACTCCCGGCATCCGGCGTGAAAAAACGCCCCGAGCCTTTCGGCTCAGGGCGAACATCCGTCCGTGGTACCACCTGAATTCGGGAAATCCCGCGCTCTTGGGCGCCTGCGGCGCCGCGCCCGGGTAACGGTGGGCCTCCGCCGGGGCTTACTTGGGTTCAGCCGCGGTGCTCCGGGACGACTTCCCCGCCGCGGTCACGGAAACTCTCACCTTGCCGTTTCCTCTCTTGGCTTCCCGCAGGCCGGTACTGCTTCCCTTCCTCGCAGTTCCGATATACTTGGTTAGTATAATATACCCATTTTGAATTGTCAAGGTCAGCTCAACCGCAAAATCTCCTTTTTCAACCGGGAAATGATGCGCTTTTCCAGCCGCGAAATATAGGATTGGGAGATACCCAGCCGGTCCGCCACCTCCTTCTGGGTCTGCTCCCGGGCGCCTCCCAGGCCGAAGCGCAGCGTGATGATCTGCTTTTCCCGGGGAGAAAGCACCCGGATGGCCGCCGCCAGCAAGCTTCGATCCACGTCCTCCTCAATAGGCCGCATCACCGTGTCGGCGTCCGTGCCCAGCACGTCGCTGAGCAGCAGCTCATTGCCGTCCCAGTCCGTATTCAGCGGTTCGTCAAAGGACACCTCTCCCTTCCGGGCGGCATTTTTCCGCAGGTACATCAAAATCTCGTTTTCGATGCACCGGGAGGCATAGGTAGCCAGCTTGATATTCTTGTCAGGGCGGTAGGTCCCCACGGCCTTGATGAGACCGATGGTCCCGATGGAGATGAGATCCTCAATGCCCACGCCGGTATTTTCAAAACGCCGGGCGATGTACACCACCAGCAGCAGATTGTGCTCGATGAGGATCTTCCTGGCATCCTCGTCCTCCAGCCGCTCCAGCAGCGATGCCTCCTGCTCCCGCGTCAGCGGCGGCGGCAGCGTTTCGCTGCCGCCGATGTAGTGGATTCCTTCCGCCGGCAGCAGTCCCCACCGGATCAGCAGTTGACGCAATGCTCCCAACCAGTCCATTTCGTCCTCCCTTTCTCACCGCTCCGCCCCACAGGGCGCTGTATCCGCCGCCCAGCTCCGAGGGCGAAAGTGCCGCCCGCAGCCGGTCATGCCGGTATCCGCCCACTTCCGCCCACGTCAGTTCCACCGTCACCAGCAGTCCCCCGCCGCCCACCGCGCGGTAAGGCGCGAGCCGGGGATGCAGCTCAGGAGCCGCCCGGAGCAGGGGCTCCAAAAGCTCTGCAGGGCATCGCAGGCGATCCGGTGTGCACAGCTTTGCAGCCGCCGGCGGCAGGATCCGTATGGCGGCAGCCGGGTCCAATACCAGCACGGGCCTCCCGTCTCCAGGATCCCGCAGACCGTTGCCGCTGTCCCACAGCGCAGTGAGCGTCACGCTCCTCCCTGCGGCATGCAGACGCACCGGCACCAGCGCTCCTGCCACCCCGGGATGGGCCGCGGCCCGAAAGACCACCGACACCAGAAGATAGGCGGCAGTAGACGCGCACAGCAGGACTCTGGCGTCTACATCCGTGTAAAAGACCCCATTCACCACCGGTACGCCCCCCGCCACCAGTCCCAGCGCCAGCACACATCCGGCCATACCGCAGGAAAGCAGGGCAAACAGCAGCGCCAGCCGCAGCAGCCGCGTCTCCCCCCCATAGGCGGCCAGGGCCAACAGCACTCCCGCCGCAGCCTTCACCGGTGCCGCCGCCAAAAAGGTGAGCCCCGGAAGAAATACAGCGGATGCATACAGCCCGCCCAAAAGCGATGCCGCCAGATACCGTCTCCGCCGCAGCGGGATGCCCGCAAGCCGCGCCGTGGAGAGCAGCAGGAGATAGTCCATCGCTCCGTTGAGCAGGAACACGCTGTCCAGATACACCACCGTCATGCCCTGACTCCCCCTCTCCGGTTCCGCACCGCCCATTATAGGCCGGGCCTAGTGTAAAACCGGTCGCAAAAAAGGACCGGACGGCCTGTGGCCGTCCGGTTTCGTTCGCCAGATTCCGCTTTTACACGTAGGGAACGACCATGGACGCCACCAGCGCCACGATCATCACCACCACCAGCGTCAGGGCAATGACCCGGGTGGCTTTCTTGCTCATGTGGTTTCCTCCTTTGCCAGGATCTTTCGAATGCTTTTTTCCGCCTTACTGCGGGGCAGCATCAGCTCATGTCCGCAGCCCAGGCATCTGAGTTTGATGTCCATGCCCACCCGCAGGATCTCCCACCGGGTACTGCCGCAGGGATGGGGCTTCTTCAGTTCCACCAGGTCATGCAGATGCAGGTCCATACGCACCTCCTGTCAATCCGTTCATATGTGCTGCATATCATACTCTTGTCAAATATCACGCCGCGGGCCGCGGCAGATGGGATGCGATGGAATTATGCCGATCAATCAC
>CALWXI010000047.1 GCA_944385455.1 uncultured Oscillospiraceae bacterium
CGGTCATGGCGGTGCCGGTCATGCCGGAGAGCTTGTCGTAGAGGCGGAAGTAGTTCTGGAAGGTGATGGTGGCCAGGGTCTTGTTCTCGCTGTTGACGCTGACGTGCTCCTTGGCCTCGATGGCCTGGTGCAGGCCGTTGGAGTAGCGGCGGCCGAACATGAGGCGGCCGGTGAACTCGTCCACGATGATGACCTCGCCGTCCTTGACCACGTAGTCGATGTCCCGCTTCATGGTGCCGTGGGCCTTGAGGGCCTGGTTGATGTGGTGGCTGAGGGTGGAGTTGGAGGGGTCGGCCAGGTTCTCGATGTGGAAGAACTCCTCCGCCTTGGCGATGCCCCGGGCGGTGAGGGTGGCGGTCTTGGCCTTTTCGTCCACCACGTAGTCGGCGTCCAGGTCCGTGTCCTCTTCCTCCTTGTTGTCCACCTGGACCACCACCTGCTTTTTCATGCGGGAGACCAGCATCTCCGCCATGTCGTAGAGCTGGGTGGACTTTTCGCCCTGGCCGGAGATGATGAGGGGGGTCCGGGCCTCGTCGATGAGGATGGAGTCCACCTCGTCCACGATGGCGAAGGCGTGGCCCCGCTGCACCAGCTCGGAGGCGTAGATGCACATGTTGTCCCGGAGATAGTCGAAGCCCATCTCGTTGTTGGTGCCGTAGGTGATATCTGCGGCGTAGGCGGCCTGACGCTCCTTGCTGGTCAGGCCGTGGACGATGAGGCCCACCTTCAATCCCAGGAAGCGGTGGACCTTGCCCATCCACTCGCTGTCGCGCTTGGCCAGGTAGTCGTTGACGGTGACGATGTGGACGCCCCGGCCGGCCAGGGCGTTGAGGTAGGCGGGGAGGGTGGCCACCAGCGTCTTGCCCTCACCGGTCTTCATCTCGGCGATGCGGCCCTGGTGCAGCACCACGCCGCCCACCAGCTGTACCCGGTAGGGGCGCATGCCCAGCACGCGGTCGGCGGCCTCCCGCACCGTGGCGAAGGCCTCGGGGAGGATGTCGTCCAGCGTCTCCCCGTTGGCCAGGCGCTGGCGGAACTCGCCGGTCTTGGCCTGGAGCTGGGCATCGGTGAGCGTCTTGTAGGAGTCGGAGAGCGCCTCGATGCGGTCCACGATGGGATAGATGGATTTCAGCTCCCGGGAGCTGTAATCGCCAAAGAGTTTCTTCATAAGACCCATAATACGGTAAAACTTCCTTTCCGCCGTCCCCACCGAGAGCCGGGGAGGGCGTGTTTTTACAATTCAAAACGGAGACATTGCAAAAAAGCAAAAGTAGCATACCACAATTACCCATGGAATGCAAAGAAAAAAGAGAGAATCCGAAAAAAATTCATAATTTCGAGGGCGGAATCGGCACGGATCCCGCCGGTTCAGCGCAGGTCGTCGTCCAGCAGCATCCGGATGCGGCTGAGCACCGTGCCCTCGCCGGTGCTGGCGTCATAGTCCACGCTCACCAGCCGCACGTGGGGCAGCGCCCGCTGCAAAGACGGATACTGCCCCTTGCCGAACACGTGGCCGGGGAGGCACGCGAAGGGCTGCACGCACAGGATCTTCCGGCAGCCGGCGTCCGCCCAGCCCACCGCCTCCGCGGCGATGAGCCAGCCGTCGGCCACGGTGACGCGCAGGGGGGCAAGGCCCGCCGCCTGGCGCTTGAGCCGGGGCAGGGGCGGCAGGGTGGGGATGTCCGCGGCGCGGAGGATGGCCAGCATCTCCTCCTGGACGGCGGCGGTGTACCGCCGCACCGCCCGGTAAAAGAGCCGGTGGAGCCAGGGGCCCTTCAGGGAATGGGAGTCCATGTAGTAGAGGGCCTGCCAGGTGAGGCCTCCCACCCGGACGCGGTATCCCTCCGACGCCAGCAGCGCCATCAGGTCCCAGTTGCCCAGGCGGCAGTTTTTTGTGTAGACCTCCCCCACCACGGCGACGTCCTCCACCGGCCGGGACACCGTCTCAAGGGTCTGGAAGGACGCCGTCATCTCCCGGCACCGCTCCAGGATCCGGCGGCGGGAGGGAACGCGGGCCAGATCCGGGGCCAGGCGGTCCGTCCATTCCCGCCACAGCGCTTCCGCCGCCCCGGGGACTGCCTCCACAGGGCGGAACTGGTTGCGCAGGATCGCCAGGGTGTCTCCCCACACCGCCGCGGCCAGGGCGCGGCCCACCATGGCGGGGGAGACGGGCAGGGCCGCGCCCCGTTCAATGCCGCGGACGTTCAAGGACACCAGCGTCACCTCCGGATAGCCCGCCCGGTCCAGCACCCTGCGCATGATCCGGATGAAGCAGGACCCCCGGCACTCGTCCCCCGCCTGGCCGATGAGCACGCCGCAGGCGGCGGGGTCGTACCGGCCGGAGCCCAGGGCGGCGAGGATCTGCCCCGCCACCAGGATGGCGGGATAGCACATCTCGCTGTGGACGTACCGAAGCCCCAGGTCGGCAAGCCCCCGGTCCTCCGTCAGCAGCACCGGCTGCCAGTACCGGGAGGCGAAGGCATGGCGCAGCAGGGGAAAGTGGTCGTCCAGCAGCGACGGGATCAGCAGTTTTTTGGACGGCATGGCCGGCACCTCCTTTTCCAGTATACCCAGTATATCAGGCCCCGCCGGAGCGGCGCAAGAGCGGCGGGACAAAAGGCGGATTGTGCTTTCCGCCGGGGTGTGCTACAATTGAATCAAAGCCCGGACACCGGCGTTTCAACGAAGGAGGATTTCCATGAAGCTGAGCTTTTTCGGCGCAGATCAATGCGTCACCGGCAGCTGTCACTGTCTGGACGTCAACGGCAGGCGCATCCTCATCGACTGCGGACTGCAGCAGGGGCGGGACGAGGTCTCCAACGGGGAGTTCCCCTTTGCCGCCGGCAGCGTGGACGTACTGCTGGTGACCCACGCCCACATCGACCACTCCGGCCGGATCCCCATGCTCATCAAGCAGGGCTTCCGGGGCCGGATCCTCACCACCCGGCTGACGGCGGACCTGCTGGACATCATGCTGCTGGACTCCGCCCACATCCAGGAGCAGGACGCCGAGTGGAAAAACCGCAAGGCGGAGCGCTCCGGCGCTCCGCGGGTGGAGCCTCTCTATACCATCGAGGACGCCGCCCGGGTCCGGGAGTTCATGACCACCTGCGAGTACCGTCAGGCGGTGCCCGTCTGCGAGGGGGTCACGGCGGAGTTCGTGGACGCGGGCCACCTGCTGGGCTCGGCGTGCATCGTCCTCACCGCCACGGAGAACGGCCAGACCCGGAAGCTGGTGTTCTCCGGCGACCTGGGAAACGTCAACCAGCCCATCATCCGGGATCCCACCTATCTCACCGGCGCGGACTACGTCATCATGGAGTCCACTTACGGCGACCGCAACCACACCGAGGCCTGGACCTATACCGACGACCTGGCCCGGATCATCGACACCACCCTGGGCCGGGGAGGCAACGTCATCATCCCCTCCTTCGCCGTGGGCCGCACCCAGGAGCTTTTGTACTTCATCCGGGAGATCAAGGACCAGCACCTGGTGCGCAGCGTGCCGGACTTCCCGGTGTATATCGACTCCCCCCTGGCCAAGAAGGCCACCACCATCTTCACCGGGGACCTCCACGGCTATCTGGACGAGGAGGCCCTGGCGTTGGTGCAGGACGGCACCCACATGTTCAGCTTCTCCAACCTGCGCATGACGGAGACCAGCGAGGAGTCCAAGGCGCTGAATATGGACCACACCCCCAAGGTCATCATCTCCGCCTCCGGCATGTGTGACGCCGGCCGCATCCGCCATCACCTCAAGCACAACCTCTGGCGGAAGGAGTGCACGGTGGTGTTCGTGGGCTATCAGGGCGAGGGGACCCTGGGCCGGACGCTGCTGGAGGGCGCCAAGAGCGTGAAGATGTTCGGCGAGGAGATCGCCGTCAACGCCCAGCTTGTGAACTTCCACGGCCTTTCCTCCCACGCCGACCGGGACCATCTTCTCAGCTGGATCTCCGCCTTCCGGGACCCCAGGCCCCGGCATGTGTTCGTGGTCCACGGTGACCGGGAGGTGGCGCCCTTCTTCGCCCAGACCCTCCAGGGCATGGGCCTGGACGCCCACGCCCCCCAGTACACGGAGGTATACGACCTCATCACCGGCACCGTCGCGGAGCGGGGGTACCTCCCCGAGCGGAAGGCCAAGGCGCCTGCCGGCGGCAAGGCCAGCCCCGCCTACGAGCGGCTGGTGGCCGTGGGCCAGATGGTCATGGAGTCCATCAAGCGCAGCCGCGGCCGGGACAACAAGTCCCTGGCCAAGTTCGCCGATCAGCTGCGCCAGCTGCTGGAGAAGTGGGAGGCATAGCCCGCACATCGGAAAGAGGAAACGGAGAGCATGGAAAAACTGCGAGTGGATCAAGTGTATGCCGGCACGGTGGAGGGCTACTCCAGCGAGGGCCTGGGCATCGTGCGGCTGGACGGGGCGGTGGTGTTCGTCCCCGGCGCGGTGCGGGGCGAGACCGTGGACCTGCGCATCACCAAGGTCATGAAAACCGCCGCGGCGGGGGAGATCGTGAAGATCCGCGCCCCGTCCCCGGAGCGGGCGGAACCGGAGTGCCCCTATTACGGCCGGTGCGGCGGCTGCGGCTTCCAGCACCTGACCTACGGCGAGGAGCTGTGGGCCAAGCGCCGCCGGGTCCAGGACGCCCTGGAGCGGCTGGGGGGCGCGGACGTGGCCGTGGAGGAGAT
>CALWXI010000048.1 GCA_944385455.1 uncultured Oscillospiraceae bacterium
GAAGGAGGTGGTGATGGCCATGGTGGAGCACATGCCCAGCACCTGCACCAGAACGGGGTTCTGGGTCAGGAGGCCCTCCATAAACTGCTTTTTCAGATTCATACTCTCACGTCCTCCCTTCTCAGCCGATGGCGGCGGCCACGGCCAGCGCGGTGTTGACGCCGGTGGTGATGCCCCGGGTGGTTACGGTGGCGCCGGTGATGGCCTCCACATTGGTGCCCACGGCGAGGGTGCCGTCAGCGGCGGCGCTCTTGCCGATAAACTGCTCCAGCACGCCCACGCCGCTGGGCAGAGGCTCGTTTTCAGTGATCTTGGTGCCGATGCCGGCGGTCTCAGCGCTGTCGACGACGGAGACGCCGGTGACGGCGCCGTCGGCGTCCACGCCCACCATCATCTCGATGTTGCCCTGGGAGCCGGAGGCCACCACCTTGATGGCGTAGCCCGCGGCGGCGCCGCCGGCCTGGACCTCATAGGCCTCGGTAACGGTTCCGCCGGCGCCGGCAGCGGCGGCGTTCATCTCTTCGGTGATCTCCAGGGCGTCGGAGAAGGTGCTGCCCTCGGGATCGGCCACCACGGCCTTCATGGCCGTCTCGGTCTTTTCCTTGTTGATGGCGGCGATGTTGGGTGCGGTGACCTGGTTGACCAGGCCCAGCAGGCCCGCCACGATCACGCAGGTTACAAACAGTGTCACGGTCAGCGTGATGATGTACTTGGGGTCCATATCGACCTTTTCCTTGGTCTTGACTTCGTTACTCATTTCGCAGCCGCCTCCTTCTTATCGGATTTTACGACGCCAAAACGAGCGGGCTTGGTGTACTTGTCGATGAGAGCCACGCACAGGTTCATCACCATGATGGAGTAGCAGACGCCCTCGTTATAGGAGCCGAAGTAACGGATCAGCACGGTGAACAGGCCGCAGCCGATGCCGAAGATCAGCTGGCCCTTCTTGGTCACGGGAGAAGTGGCATAGTCGGTGGCCATGAAGAAGGCGCCCAGCATGAGGCCGCCGCCGAACACGCTGTAGAGCATCCACTCCAGCCCGCTGCCGGCCTTGGGGAACAGGAAGCTCAGCACGGCCACGGTGGCGATGTAGGCCACGGGGGTCTGCCAGTTGATGACCTTGCGGAACAGCAGGTAGGCGCCGCCGATGAGGAGCATCAGCACGGACACCTCGCCCAGAGAGCCGCCGATCTTGCCCATGAACATGTCGCTCACGGAGTAGGTGCTCATGAGGGTCTCCATGTCGCCGCTCTTGAGGTAGGCCATGGGAGTGGCGGCGGTGACGATGTCGGCGGTGGAGCCGAACAGGGGCGCCTTCTCACCGGGGGCGATCCAGGTGGTCATGATGCTGGCATAGCTGCCCACCAGGAACGCGCGGCCTGCCAGGGCGGGGTTGACAAAGTTCTTGCCGATGCCGCCGAAGAGCTGCTTGACCACAACGATGGCGAAGAAATCGCCGATGAGGATGGTCCAGTAGGGGGTGGTGACGGGGCTGACGAAGGCCAGCAGCATGCCGGTCACCACGGAGCTCAGATCCGCGATGGACTGAGGCTTTTTCATCAGGGTACGGTAGAGCCACTCCCAGAACATGCAGCCCACCACGGAGACCACGGTCAGCGTCAGCGCCTTGAAGCCGAACATCACCACGGCCCAGATCAGGGCGGGCAGCATGGCGATGATGACGTCCAGCATGATGGAGCGGGTGGTCTCGGAGCCACGGATGTGGGGGGAAGAAGTGGCGATGAGTTTCAGATTCTTATAGTCCGTCATTTGTTTGCGGCCTCCTTCTTCTCTTCAGCAGCCTTCTTGGCCTCGGCGGCAGCCTTGTCGGCGGCCATCTTGTCCTTGAGCTTCTGCTTGCCATACTTGAACATATGGGTCAGATGCACCCGGGCGGGGCAGGCGTACGCGCAGGCGCCGCACTCCATGCAGTCCATGATGTGGGCGTCGTTGAGCTCGTCGAGCATGTTCTTGGAGGCGTACTGATACATGAACAGGGGCTCCAGATGCATGGGGCAGGCGGCCACGCACTTGCCGCAGCGGATGCACTGGGGATGCTCCACGGTCTGCTCCTCGTTCTCGCAGAACGCCAGGATCGCGCCGGTGCCCTTGCCCACGGAGACGTCGGCGGTGTACTGGGCCATGCCCATCATGGGGCCGCCGGCCACCAGCTTGTAGGTCTTGTCGTTGAGACCGCCGCAGGCGTCGAACAGGCAGGAGAAGGGGGTGCCGATGGGGCATTCCAGATTCTTGGGCTCCACCACGCCGGAGCCGGACACGGTGACCACCTTGTTCACCACGGGCATGCCCTGGGTGATGGCGCGGAAGATGGCGCAGGTGGTGTTGATGTTGAACACGGCGCAGCCGATGTTGGCGGGCAGACCGCCGGGAGGCACCTGCTTGCCGGTGATGGCCTGGCACAGCTGTTTTTCACCGCCCTGGGGGTAACGGCAGTGGAGGGGCTCCACCACCACGGGGGCCTTCTGGGCGGCGATGACCTGATTCCTGGAGTCGATGCCGTTTTGCTTGTTGTCCTCCACGCCGATGATGACCTTGTCCACGCCGAACATCTTGGCCAGATACTTGGCGCCGCCGATGATCTCCTCGGGACGCTCCAGCATGGTGCGGTGGTCGCCGGTGATGTAGGGCTCGCACTCGGCACCGTTGATGATGACGGTGTCCACCTTGCCGATGCCGCTGGTGATCTTCACATGGGTGGGGAAGGTCGCGCCGCCCATACCCACGATGCCGGCGTTCTTCACCATCTCCACCATCTCGTCCACGCTGAGGGCGTCGGGATCGGCGGGAGCCTGGACTTCCTCGCTGAGCTCATTCTGGAAGTCGTTCTCGATGACCACGGACATCATGTCGCCGCCCATGGTGTAGGGCCGGGGCTCCACCACCTTCACCGTGCCGGACACGCTGGCATGGATGGGGGCGCCCAGACCATGGAACTCGCCGATCTTCTGGCCCACCTTCACGTGGTCCCCGGCCTTGACCAGGGGCGTACAGGGTGCGCCAAAGTGCATCGACATGGGGATGACCACCTCCGCCGGCGGAGCCAGCTGCTCGATGGCCTTTTCATTGGTCGCGGCCTTCATGTCGTTGGGATGAACGCCGCCAAAGAAAGCTTGTGCCATTGTCTTCACCTCATTTTTACTCCTTGATAGCCGGCCAGACGCGCACAGCGCCCCATCCACCGGCGGGACGGGGCGTGCTTGCGCCGACGACACTACCACATACTGCGCCTCATTCTACACCAATCTTCAAAAAATGTCCAGACTGTGAACGGCATTTTTTATGGAAAAAACCGCTTTTTTTCTGTTGTTTTTATGACTTTTGGCGATTTTCACATGTTCCACAAAAATCCCCCGGCCCCCAGCGGCCCTCCCTTGTCAATTCCGCCGAAACGTGGTACACTGTTCTCATATCCCCGCCATTTCCGCGGGATGAACGATTTTTCTGCAAGAGAGGTAGAGCCCATGACCCCAAACTTCAGCCGTCCCGCCCGGAAGCGGGCCGCCCGGGAGCTGCTGCGCACGGCGCAGGTCTCTCCCATCGCCATAACGGCGGTGTATATCCTGCTGCTGATCGCCCTGGATCTGCTGGATGCCGTCAGCGACGGCGCCGGCGCGCTGTCCATCTTCATCGCCCTTCTGGCGATGCTGCTGGGTACGGTGCTGGGCGCGGGCTACACGCTGTACTGCATGGCCGTGTCCCGGGGAGAGCGGGCGGAATTCCTGACCCTGTTCGATGGATTCTCCCTGGCGGGGAGGATCATCGGACTGCACCTGCTCATCGGCGTTCTCGTCGGTCTTTGGAGCCTGCTGTTCGTCATCCCCGGCATCGTGGCCTTCTACCGCTACCGGTTCGCGCCCCTCTATCTTTATGAGCACCCTGAACGCGGTATTCTGGAAGCCCTGCAGGAGAGCTGCCGCCTGACCCGGGGCTTCAAGGCCTCCCTCTTCGCCCTGGACCTGAGCTATCTGGGCTGGGGGCTTGTGGCATACCTGCCCTCCGTGGTGGTAAACTTCATCTACTATAACCGCCTGGCCCTGAACACCTTCAGCGGCGTCCCCGAGGCGGTGGTCCTTCCCGGCGTCCTGGGAGCCATCCCGTCCTGGGGCTGGGTGCTGATCCACGGGATCTGGCTGCTGGCGGCGGCTCCCTTCTTCCTGCCCCACTACCAGTGCGTGGAGATTTCCTACTATGAGACGGCCAAGGGCGGCGATGCGGCCCGGCCGGACCCCGACGGTCTGGGCGGCCTGTGATCCGGAAAAACACGCAGAAAGCGGCGTCCCGCGGGACGTCGCTTTCTCTCTTCAACTCCCGGAAAACACCCGGCGCACCAGGGCGCTGCGCCCCAGAGCCGCCATCAGCAGGGACGATGCCGCCGCTCCAAAGACGCCCTGGACCAGGTTCCCCGGCACTCCCGGCAGTCCTCCCGTCATGGTGCCCGCCAGCAGACCGTCGTAGAGACAGTAGCCCAGGACCATCACGGCCTCCGCCGCCGTTCCCGCCGCCGCCAGGCCCCATCCTCTGCGGCCGGCCGCCCGGTAGATTCCCGCCGCCAGGGCGGCCATGGCTCCCTTGATCACCAGCGTGGCGGGGACATACACGGCATACCCCGCCAGCAGGTCCGCCAGGGCGGGGCCAAGCGCTCCCGCGGCCGCGCCCCAGACCGGCCCCAGGAGATATGCCCCCATCAGCACCACCGCGTCTCCCAGATTCACATATCCCCCCGTGGGAGAGGGGACGCGCAGCGCCATGGTCCCCGCGCAGCCTATGGCCGCCAGCACCCCCGTCAGCACCAGCATCCGGGTGCGGTCCCCCGCCTCCCGGCGCCGCAGCAGTTCTTCCATCTCTCTTCCTCTCCTTCCGATTTCGGATGGTTGCCATGATAGCGCAGTTGTGGTATAATTGAAATAACCAATTTTTAATTTTTTTATCAGGTCAGAAAGGAGGCGCCGCCATGCTCACCTATGACCTGGACCAGCGGGGAACGCTGTCCCTGTATGAATACCTGTACCGCTGCATCCGCCGGGACATCCTCTCCGGAACCCTGGCGGCGGGGGAGCGGCTGCCCTCCAAGCGGCGTCTGGCGGAGCACCTTCGTCTCTCGGTGATGACGGTGGAGGGGGCGTACCGCCAGCTGGAGGCGGAGGGCTATCTCTACACCAGGCCCCGGCAGGGCTTTTTCGTCTCCCCGGTGGAACCCTCTCTGCCCGTCCCTCCCGCGCCGGCGCCCCCGGAGGAACATCCTCCGGCGTGGCGGCTGGATCTGGCCTCCAGCCAGGCCGACGGAGGCCGATTCCCCGTTTCCACCTGGGCCCGGCTCACCCGGCAGGTGCTCTCCGAGGGCCGGACCTTTTTGGATCCGGTGCCGCCCCAGGGGCTGCCGGCACTGCGGAAGGCCATCGCGGAGAGCCTGCGCACCAGCAAGGGGATGGCCGTGTCTCCGGGACAGATCGTGGTGGGAGCGGGAGCGGAGTATCTCTATCTCCTGCTGGCCCAGCTGCTGGGCCGGGACGCGGTGCTGGCGGTGGAGGACCCCGGCTACTCCAAGATCCGGCAGATCTACGGCAAGTGGGGCCTCACCTGCCGCCCGGTGCCTCTGGACGGCCAGGGCATGGACCCCGCCGCCCTGGCCGCCTCCGGGGCGAGGGCGGCGCACCTGTCCCCCTCCCAGCACTACCCCACCGGCATCGTCACGCCCATCGCCCGGCGGCAGTCGCTGCTGCGGTGGGCGGAGGACACCGGCGGCGTCATCATCGAGGACGACTACGACAGCGAGTTCCGCTTCACCGGCCGTCCCCTGCCCACCCTGCAGAGCATCGACACCGGCGGCCGCGTGGTGTATCTCAACACCTTCTCCCAGACCCTCTCCCCCTCTCTGCGCATGGGCTTTCTGGTGCTGCCGCCGGCCCTGGCGGACCGGTACCGCCGGGAGCTGAGCTTTTATGCCTGCACGGTGCCCGCGCTGGAGCAGCACGTGCTGGCCCGGTTCCTCTCCGGCGGCTTCTATGACCGGCATCTGTCCCGGCTGCGCAAGGAATACCGTGCCCGGCGGGCGGCGGTGCTGGAGGCCTTCCGGACCGGGATCCCCGCGGGACGCGTGGAGGACCGGGGGGCGGGGCTCCACTTCCTGCTGCGGCTGGACACCGCGCTCTCCGACGAAACGCTTCTGGCCCGGGCAAAGGAGCTGGGCGTGCACCTGCGGTTCCTCTCCTCCTGCACGGCGCTGCCGGAGCACCGGACGCCCCATGTGCTGGTGGTGAGCTACGCCGCCCTGGACGCGGACCGGCTGCCCCAGGCGGTGTCGCTGCTGAACGAGATCCTGCGGCCATGACGAAAAGGGAGCCGCCCGCGCAGCGCGGGCGGCTCCCTTTTTCTGTTGTCGTCACAGGTACTGATCCAGCACTCCGGTAAACACGCCGGCGGGCATGGCGCCCACCTTCCGGGCCACCTCTCTGCCGTCCTTCAGGAACACCACCGTGGGAATCTGCATCACACCGAACTGCCGGGCCAGCTCCGGCTCCTCATCCACGTTGACCTTGCCCACCAGGACCCGGCCCTCGTACCGCTCCGCGATCTCCTCGATCACCGGAGAGAGCATCTTGCAGGGGCCGCACCAGTCGGCCCAGAAGTCCACCATCACCAGGGACTCGTTTCCAACGGCCTGCGCAAAATCCGCTGTTTTGAAATGCTTGACTGCCATCTTGATCCATCTCCTTTTTTATATTTTACGTGGTATTTTATGAAATCTCTGAAGTCATATCCGGAATGCGCGGCACGTTTTTATGTAGTCCGTGCTTTCCGCGAGGCCTCCGACGCGTAGGCCGCGGCGCTCTGTCCGGCCGTCAGACCCTCTCCGGCGGCCTTGGACACCTGCAGCGGACCTCCGGTGCAGTCGCCGGCGGCGAAGAGCCCCGGCAGATTGGTGGCCATCCGGCGGTCCGTTTTCACGTAGCCGCCCTCCATCTCCAATCCCGGGAACAGGTCCGTGGGAGCCATGGCGGGCCGCAGCAGAAACACCCCGTCCACCGCCTGCGTCACGCCGTCGCAGGTGATCTCCTCCACCTGCGCCCCGCCCCGGATCTCGCAGTGCCTGGGCCGGTGGAAGTAGGTGACGGTGCAGCCGATGCCCTGAAGGAACTCCGCCTCCCGCTTCGCCGTGGGGGTATCGCCCACCACCGCCACGGACCGGCCCCGGTAGAGCATTCCATCGCAGGTGGCGCAGTAGCTGACGCCCCGGCCCAGGAACTCGGCCTCGCCGGGAAATTTCTTGCCCCGGGCCACCCCCGCCGCCAGAATCAGGGCGGAGGCATGCTCCATGTCGCTGCCGATGCCCACGTACCACTGCCCGCCGGAGGGCAGGGCGCTGACCACCCGGCCGTCCCGGAATTCCGCCCCGGCCTTTTCCGCGTGGCGGCGCATGGTCTCCAGCATCTCCCGGCCGGAAAGCCCCGGCAGCCCCAGGTAGTTGTCCACCCGCTCGGACTTCCACAGGGGATTTTCCTCCAGAGGGTTGCTCACCACCAGGACGCTGCGGCCCCGGGCCCGGACGTTCACCGCCGCGGACAGCCCCGCCGGGCCGCCGCCGATGACCAGCACGTCATAGGACATAGATCTCCGCCTCCTCTTCCATCAGATCCGCCACCAGCCGGGCCACCCGGGGGGAGGCGGCGTGATAATAGACCTCATTGCCCGACCGCTCCGCGCTGACGGCTCCCGCCGCCCGGAGCTTCTGCAGATGCTGGGAGATGCACGACTGGGACGTGCCGATGCTGCGTTCGAGGCAGCTGACGTTGCGGCAGCCCATGGTCAGCAGCCCGTGAACGATCCGCAGCCGCACCGGGTGGGACAGCGCCTTCAAAAGCGCCGCGCAGCCCTCATAGTCGATCTCCTTTTCCATGGTCTCACCGCCCCTTCGCTGGTTGATTGCGGTATTAGAATATCATGATATTCGAAACCGCGAAGTCGTTTTTGCAACAGGCAAAAAATGTTTGGCCCTCGGTTGCTTTTCCACCGGGAGTCTGCTACACTGGACATGCAAAACGGGAGCCGGCGATGCCGGCTCCCTATTCGAAAAAGCGGCGGCGCGTTCCCGGGGGAGGGGCGCTGCGCGGGGCTTGGCAGAAGGCGCCGGGCCGCTTGCGCCATCCTATGCGCCGCCGTGTGTCCCCGCCACCGGCCGCCGCGGGCCCGTCCCCCGGCGAGCCGGCGGGCGCAGCAAAAAAAGGAGGCTTTTTCATGGTAAAGATCGCGCCGTCCATTCTCTCCGCCGACTTTGCGAATCTGGAACGGGAGATCGGGCGCATCTCCGACGCCGATTACGTCCACGTGGACGTGATGGACGGCGTGTTCGTGCCCAACATCACCATCGGCATCCCGGTGGTGCGGTGCATCCGCCCGGTGACGAAGCTGCCGCTGGACGTGCACCTCATGATCGTCCGGCCGGTGCGGTACGTGGAGGCCTTCTGCGACGCCGGAGCGGACATCGTGACGGTGCACGTGGAATCCGACACCCCCGATGAGATCCGCGCCGCCCTGGACAAGATCCACGCCCGGGGCGGGCGGGCCGGCATCGTCCTCAGCCCCGGCACCCCCGCCCAGGCGGCGGAGCCCTTCCTGGAGCACGTGGACATGATCCTGGCCATGACGGTGGAGCCGGGCTTCGGCGGCCAGTCCTTTATGGCGGACATGATGCCCAAGGTGGCGGCCCTGCGGGCCATGATCGACGCGCGGAACCCCGGCTGCGAGCTGGAGGTGGACGGCGGCGTGGACCCCGTCACCTGCCGCGCCTGCATCCAGGCGGGGGCCAACGTGCTGGTGGCGGGCAGCGCCGTGTACACGGCTCCGGACACCCCGGCCCGGATCCGGGAGCTTCGGGGGTGAGGGCCATGGTACTTCCCCGTCTCTCCCTGGGGCATTACCCCACTCCGCTGGTGCGCCTGGACGCCGTCAGCGCAAAATACGGCCGCAGCATCTGGATGAAGCGGGACGACCTGTGCGGCGTGGCTCTGGGGGGCAACAAGGTCCGCAAGCTGGAATACCTCCTGGCCCAGGCCAAGGCGGATGGCTGCGACACGGTTCTCACCACCGGCGGCGCTCAGTCCAACCACGCCGCCCTCACCGCCGCCTGCGCCGCCCGGCTGGGGATGGAGTGCCATCTCCTGCTCAAGGCCCGGGGCGTCACGGCCCTTCGGGGCAACCTGATCCTGGACCGCCTCTTCGGCGCCCGCGTCCGCTTCCTGGATACCGACTCCTACGACGACATCTACGCGGAGATGGACCGCCTGACAGCGGAGCTGGCCGCGGCGGGCCGCAAGGCGTACGCCGTCCCCCTGGGCGGGTCCACCCCTCTGGGGGCCATGGGCTATGTCCGGGCGGTCCGGGAGCTCTCCGCCCAATGCGCCGCCCAGAGGTGCCGCCCGGGGTGCCTGGTGTCGGCCGCCGGCTCCGGCGGCACCACGGCGGGACTGCTGACGGGCGTGCGGGCGTACCTCCCCGGCGTCTGCGCCGTGGGGGTGGCGGTGGACGACCAGCCCTTCGAGGCCATCGTGGCGGAGCTGGCCGATGGGGCCGCCACGCTGCTGGACGGTCCCGCCCCGGCCCGCGCCGGGGACTTCCGGCTGCTGCATCACGCGGGCCCGGGCTACGCCGTGCCGGACCCGGCGGACACCCGCCGCATTCAGGAGCTGGCCCGGCTGGAGGGCATTTTGCTGGACCCGGTGTACACCGGCAAGGCCTGGTCCGGGATGCTGGACGCCCTGGACGGCCTGCCGGAGGGGGACGTCGTGTTCTTCCACACCGGCGGCGCGGCGGCGCTGTTCGCCGTGGACCTGCCGGGGCTGGAGTCCCCCGGCGCAAACCCGTAAAGGAGCATCTGACCTATGGAATACTTCCCCGCACCTCTGGAAAAGCTGGTGGAGCAGTTTGCCCGTCTGCCGGGCATCGGCGGCAAGTCCGCCCAGCGGCTGGCCTTCCATATCCTGTCCCTCCCGGAGGAAGAAGCTCGGGAATTCGCCGAGGCCATTCTGGACGCCAAGCGCAGCGTCACCTGCTGCCCGGTGTGCCGGAACTTCACCGCCGGGGGCCTGTGCCCCATCTGCGCCTCCCCCAAGCGGGACGGCTCCGTGATCTGCGTGGTGGCGGACCCCCGGGACGTGGCGGCCATCGAGCGCAGCCGGGAGTACAACGGCCGCTATCACGTCCTCCACGGCGTGATCTCCCCCATGAACCACGTGGGTCCCGACGACCTTTCCATCAAGCCCCTGGTGGAGCGGGTGGCCCAGGGGGACGTGCAGGAGGTCATCATGGCCACCAACCCCGACACCGAGGGCGAGGCCACGGCCATGTACATCGCCCGGCTGCTGCGGCCCTTCGGCGTGCGGGTGACCCGCCTGGCCTACGGCATTCCCGTGGGCGGCCACCTGGAGTTTGCCGACGACGCCACGCTGATGCGGGCGCTGGAGGGACGCCGTGACATCTGAATCCCCCAGCCCCCGGCCGTTCCGGCCGGGGGCCTCTTGCGTCCCCGAATACCTTCTGTTATACTGAAAAAAAGACATTGGGGGGATGCCTGATGAAGCGCAGACAGCTTTTCGCCGCGGCGGCCGCCGTGCTGGCCGTGGCGTGCCTCACCGTGTTCCTGGAGCTGCGGACCTACCGTGTCCGGCCGGACCGGTCCAACCTGGCCCGGTGCGTCACGGAGTTCTACAACCGGGGCTATTCCGGCACCTACGACCCCATCCTGACCCTCTGCGGCTCCGTCACCCTGGGCCGGGAGACCATCGTGGCGCTGGACCTGGACGGGAAGCTGGGCCGGGTGCTGCTGGAGGAGAACCCCCTGGGCTGGTACAAGAGCACGGGCCTGGGCTGCGGCGGTGGGATCTGAAGAACAAAAGGCGGGGACGCGCGCTGCGCGTCCCCGCCTTTTTCCGTCCGTTTACATGAGGTTGTAGAGGATCTTGGCCATCTGGCCCCGGGTGACGTTGTTATTGGGCCGGAAGGTGCCGTCGGTGTAGCCGCCGATGACGCCCTGGGCCGCCATGGTCTGGATGTAGTAGGCGGCGTAGGCGGGGATGGAGGCGGCGTCGGAGAAGGTCAGCTCCGCGGTGGCGTAGCCCTTTTCCTGGGTGCGGCCGATCATGGTGGC
>CALWXI010000049.1 GCA_944385455.1 uncultured Oscillospiraceae bacterium
CAGCAGCAATGCAAACAACTTTTTCATGGTACAAAACTTCCTTTTTCATCCAGGCCGCCTCCCAAGGGCGGCGGCACGTGATTTTTGTCCGCCGGGGCAATCCGGCTTGACAGGGGATACCTTATCACGCCCTGTTGCTTCTGTCAATACTTTTTCAAAAAATCTGTATATTTATTTGCGTGTTTTTTCCTGCAGCGCCCGACAAACCTGTTGAAATCCGCCAAAAGTCGTTCCCGGTTTTCGCCTTTTCTGCCAACACGGGCTGCATATTTTTTGCGCATATGCATTTTCTTCTTGTATACAGCGGGACGGAGGCCCCGCGGGGCCTCCGTCTTTTCTCACGCTGACAGCAGCGTTCCCAGGATCAGCAGCACCAGCGTCAGCGCCAGGAACCAGGCGATGAGCTTCCACACGAACCGGATCCACCGGTCGAAGGGCACATGGCCCAATGCCAGAGCTCCCATCACCACCGCCGCCGTGGGCGTCACCAGGTTCACCAGTCCGCAGGCAGACTGAAAGGCCGTCACCACCAGAGCGCCGTCCACTCCGGCGAAACGCCCCAGGGGCGCCATCACCGGCACAGACAGCGTGGCAAGGCCCGAGGAAGAGGGGATCAGGAAGGTCAGGGGCAGGTAGATGAAATACACCAGTACCACAAACGCCACGCTGCCCGCTCCCGCCAGAGCTTCCTCACCCCAGTGGAGGACGGTGTCCGTGATGCCCCCGTCGTTCATCAGCACAGTGATGCCACGGCTGATACCGATGATGAAAGCCACACCCAGAAGGTCCGCGCAGCCGGCCACGAAGGTCTCCACGATATCCTCCTCTGACATGCGGTCCGCCAGGCCCGCCGCCACGCCGCCCACCAGGAACAGCGCCGAGAGCTCCGGGAACCACCACCCAAGCTGGGGCAAGGAGAGCCCCATGTCCTCAAAGGGGATCACCGCGTAGATCATGATCAGAAACGTCAGGGCAAAAAGGATCAGGATCCCTTTGCGCCGGGGGGTGAGGGGCACCGTCTCCTCCACGCTCACCTGGAGCTTGCCGGCGCCCGCACCCACCACGGACCGGCTGGGGTCCCGGCGGATCCGGGCGGCATAGGCGGAGACGTACCAGATGGCGGCGCCCTCCAGCACCACCCACTGCAAAAGCCGCAGCACCAGTCCGTCTCCCAGGGATACCCCTGCGAATCCCGCGGCAATGCCGGTGGCGAATGGGTTTACCGTGGAAGCGATAACCCCCGATCCGGCACCCAGCAGGATCACCGCGATCCCCACCACCGCGTCATATCCGGCCGCCAGAAACACCGGGATCAGCAGGGGATAGAAGGCCATGGTCTCCTCCCACATGCCGAAGGTGGTGCCGCCCAGGCCGAATCCCAGCATCAAAATGGGGATGAGCCACTTCTCCCGGCCGTTCAGCTTCCGGATCACCGCGGACACACCGGCATCCACGGCGCCGGTCTTCATCACCACGCTGAGAAAGCCGCCCACCATCAAAATGAACACGCATACGTCCACGGCGTCGTAGAAGCCGGAGAAGGCCGCCTTGAGCACATCCCCCACTCCCTGCGGCGCGGCCTCCGTCAGATGATAGGTGCCCGCCTGGGGCACGCCGTCCACATAATCGTAGGATCCGGCGGGAATCACCCAGGTGGCCGCGGCCACCGCCGCCAGCAGCAGAAAGAGGATGGTATACGCCGTGGGCATGCGGAATCGCTGTCTGCCCAAGGATCCTCCCCCCTTATCTGCCGATGGTGGCCACCAGCACCGCCTTGATGGAGTGCATGCGGTTTTCCGCCTCGTCAAACACCACGCTGTGACGGCTGCGGAACACCTCGTCGGTGACCTCCCGGATATCCACGCCCTTGTCCTTCCACTCTTTGGCCAGCTTCGTTTCAAAGTCGTGGAAGGAGGGCAGGCAGTGCATATACAGCACATCGGGATTGCCGGTGGCCTGGATGGTCTCCTCCGTCACCCGGTAGGGGGAGAGGAGCTCCGTGCGCTTGGGGATCAGCGCCTCCTCGCCCATGGAGGCCCAGATGTCTCCATAGATCACATCGGCGCCCCGGACATCCTTCATGTCGGCGCTGATCTCCACCCGGGCGCCGGTACCCGCAGCCACCGCCTGGACCCGCCGCACCAGATCCTGGTCCATTTCGCCGGCCAGCTCTTTGGGTCCGATGCCCACAAAGTGCATGCCCATTTTGGCCGCGCCCATCATCCAGGCGTAGCACATATTGTTGCGCACATCGCCGGGGAACACCACCTTCACCTGACGCAGCGGCTTGTGGCAGTGCTCCTCGATGGTCATCATGTCCGCCAGGATCTGGGTGGGATGGTCGGCGTCGGTGAGGCCGTTCCACACCGGCACGCCGGAGTATTTGGCCAGGTCCTCCACCGCCTTTTGTTCATAGCCCCGGTACTCGATGCCGTCAAAGAACCGGCCCAGCACCTTGGCGGAGTCCTCCAGGGACTCTTTCTTGCCCATCTGAGAGCTGCCGGCGTCCAAATACGTCACGTGGGCCCCCTCCTGGGTGGCCGCCACCTCAAAGGAGCACCGCGTGCGGGTGGAGGTCTTTTCAAACAGCAGCACAATGTGCTTGCCCGCCAGGGCGGGGTCGCAGATGCCCGCCCTGCGCTTGGCCTTCAGATCGTGGCCCAGATCCAACAGATACCGGATCTCCCCGGGGGTAAAGTCCTCCAGAGTGAGGAAACTTCTGCCTTTCAGATTCACTGCCATGGATATGCTCTCCTTTTCCTGTTTGTTTTAAGATTCATCCTGCTGCGGCGCGATCACGGATCGTCCCGCACCAGCGGCATGGACATGCACCGGGGACCGCCCCGGCCCCGGCTCAGCTCGGCGCTGGGGATGGTGTGGATGCGCACTCCCGCCTCCTCCAGGGAGCGGTTGGTAACATAGTTGCGGGAGTAGACCACCACTTCTCCGGGGGCGATGGCCAGGGTGTTGGATCCATCGCTCCACTGCTCCCGGGCGGCGTCGATCTCGCTGCCCTGGCCGCAGGGGATCAGCGTCACATGGTCCAGCTCCAGGTGCTCCCGGAGGATGTCCTCCAGCCGGCCGTCCTCCCGCCGGATCTTCATGATCCGATTCTCATCCAGCTCCATCACGAACACGGTGATGGAGGAGAGGATGTTGGGATGGACGGTGAACTTGTCCCGGTCCACCATGGTGAACACCGTGTCCAGGTGCATGAAGGAACGGGTCTTGGGAATGTCGAAGGCCAGGAGCTTGCGGAAGGTCTTGCTCTGGCTGAGCACCGTCTGGGCCAGGGTATCGACGGAGTCCTCCTCCGTCCGCTGAGATACCCCCACCGCCAGCACCTGGGGAGAGAGGACCAGAATATCTCCGCCCTCCAGGGAGCTGGTGCGGCCCCGGTCATACCACCGGGGGGCCTTGGAGTAAACCGGGTGGTGCTGGAAGATGAACTTGCCGAAGAGGGTCTCCCGGTTGCGGGTGGCGGTGTGCATCCGGTGGATGGACACGCCGGTGCCGATGGTGGCAAAGGGGTCCCGGGTAAAATAGAGGTTGGGCATGGGGTCCACGGCAAAGGGATAGGCATCCCCATCACCCAGGAAATCCCCCAGCCGGGCGCCCTTGCCGTGGAGCTGCTCCTTGCGCACGCCGGCCATCATGGCCGCCACCATCTCCCGGTCCGGCAGCTCGGAAAAATATGCCTCCAGCCGCTCCAGCAGACGGCTGTCCTTCACGCCGGACTCCTCCAGGAACTGCTCAACCAGTGCCTGACGCACCTCCCGGCCGGTGATGGACTCCGCCACCAGGTCCGTGAGGTACACCACCTCCACGCCCTGGGCCCGGAGGCAGTCGGCAAAGGCGTCGTGCTCCCGCTGGGCCTCCCGCAGGTAGGGGATGTCGTCGAAGAGCAGCCGCTCCAGATACTCCGGCATCAGATTCTCCAGCTCTCCGCCGGGACGGTGGAGCATCACCCGCCGGAGGCGGCCGATCTCCGATGTGTTATGGATTCCCGTATCCAATGTTCGCTCACTCCTTGTTCCGATTCTCTGGGATCGCGTCCTTGGGATAGGGTTTGTGCTTTTTTCCCTTTCATACGCAAAAAGCCGCCCGAATCGCAGGCGGCGCAAAAAAAAGCCGGCATGACGCATGTCATGCCGGCTGCGGGATCAGATTTCCTGGGAAGAAGGCAGGCCCTCCAGGTAGTGGACGAACTGCTGGGCGGTGCGGCCGGAGAAGCCGCTGTGGCGGACCTCCCAGGTATTGGCCATGGCCAGCAGCTGTTTTTCGTCCATGTCGATGCCCTGACGCTGCGCCAGAGCCTTGACAATGGCGTGGTACTCCTTCTGGGTGGGAGCGTTGTAGTTGATGGCTACGCCGAAGCGGCTGGCCAGGGAGAGCTTTTCCTCCACGGTGTCGGAGCGGTGGAT
>CALWXI010000050.1 GCA_944385455.1 uncultured Oscillospiraceae bacterium
ACGGTGACGCCGCTGTTGTCCATCATGAACTGCTCGCCCAGGACGCCGATGACCTCCTCCATGGAGGTGGAGCCGTCGGTGGAGACGCTGCCGCTGAGAGCCGTCTCCTCCTGCTGGGACTGCTGGGCGTCCGCGCCGCCCTCATCAGCGGCGGGGGTCTCTTCCGTGCCGCCGCAGCCGGCCAGCAGGGTCATCGCCATGGTAAGCGTCAGCAAAAGCGCAAATACCTTTTTCATCGAAAAGATCTCCTTTTTTCCATATGTCTCAGAAGTTTCGTTCCCTTGGAACGCCCTTAGTATAAGCGTCCTTTCGTAAAATCCGTCACCGCCCGTTTGTTAAATCCATGTAAAAGCGCAAATTTCTTTGTAAAGCCGCGGCAGCGCACCATGCGCGGCGGATTTTGGCGGCCCCGGCGAAAAATCCCTCCGGCCTCCGTATTGAAACATTTTGTAAAATATGTTATTTTAAAAGGTAGAGTCCGGGCGCCCCGGGGACGCCCTTTGCCATCCGATCCCCGAGAGTTTGGAAAAAAGGAGTAGAAGGTTATGATCAGTCAGGATATCCGAGCATTGGCCCCTGAGCAAGATCCCCTGCGCATGGGTATGGGCTGGAAGGTCGAGGACCTCTCCAAACCCCAAATCATGATCGAGAGCACCTTCGGCGACAGCCATCCCGGCAGCGCCGGCCTTTTCGAGCTGGTGAATGAAGCCGCCGCAGGCGTTGCCGAGGCGGGCGGCAAGGCCGCCCGGTACTTCACCACGGACATCTGCGACGGCATGGCCCAGGGCCACGACGGCATCAATTATTCCCTGGCCAGCCGGGATGCCATCTGCAACATGATTGAGATCCACGCCGGCGCCACCCCCTTTGACGGCGGCGTGTTCATCGCCAGCTGCGACAAGGGCATGCCCGCCCACCTCATGGGCATCGGCCGGGTGAACATGCCCTCCATCATGGTCACCGGCGGCGTCATGGACGCCTATCCCCTGCGGGAACCCGTGGAAAAGAAGGAAGACCTGCTGACCCTGGAGCAGATCGGAATCTATTCCGCCAAGTGCGAGCGCGGCGAGATCACCAATGACGAGCTGACCTGGTACAAGCAGCACGCCTGCCCCTCCTGCGGCGCCTGCTCCTTCATGGGCACCGCCTCCACCATGCAGATCATGGCCGAGGCCCTGGGCCTGATGCTGCCCGGCTCCGCCCTGATGCCCGCCACCTGCCAGGACCTGAAGGACTTCGCCCACAAGGCCGGCGTCCAGGTGCTGGAGCTGGCCAAGAAGGGCCTCAAGCCCCGGGACATCGTCACCATGAAGTCCTTCGAAAACGCCATCATGGTCCACGCCGCCATCTCCGGCTCCACCAACTCCCTGCTGCACATCCCCGCCGTGGCAAAAGAGTTCGGCCTGGAGATCGACGCCGACATGTTCGACCGGATGCACCGCGGCGCCCACTATCTGCTCAATATCCGTCCCGCCGGTATGTGGCCCGCCCAGTTCTTCTACTATGCCGGCGGCGTGCCCCGCATCATGGAGGAGATCCGCTCCATGCTGCACCTGGACGTCATGACCGTCACCGGCAAGACCCTGGGCGAGAACCTGGACGAGCTGAAGGCCAACGGCTTCTACGACAAGTGCGACGAGTACTGCGCCAAGTGGGGCATCACCTGGCAGGACATCATCCATCCCTTCGACAAAGCCATCGGCACCGACGGCGCCATCGCCATCCTCAAGGGCAACCTGGCCCCCGAGGGCGCGGTGATCAAGCACACCGCCTGCCCCAAGGAGATGTTCCAGGCCACGCTGAAGGCCCGCCCCTTCGACAGCGAGGAGGAGGCCATCTACGCCGTGCTGCACAAGCAGATTCATCCCGGCGAGGCCGTGTTCATCCGCTATGAGGGTCCCAAGGGCTCCGGCATGCCGGAGATGTTCTACACCTCCGAAGCCATCTCCTCCGACAAGGAGCTGGGCCGCACCATCGCTCTGATCACCGACGGCCGCTTCTCCGGCGCCTCCACCGGCCCCTCCATCGGCCACGTCTCTCCCGAGGCCGCCGAGGGCGGTCCCATCGCTCTGGTGGAGGAGGGAGACCTCATTCACATCGACATTCCCGAGCGCAAGCTGGAGATCGTGGGCATCCACGGCAAGGAGATGTCCCCCGCCGAGGTGGACGCCGTCCTGGCCCAGCGCAAGGCCGCCTGGAAGCCCAAGGAGCCCAAGTATCCCTCCGGCGTGCTGAAGATCTTCTCCCAGCACGCGGTATCCCCCATGAAGGGCGGCTACATGAAATAAGCGCCCATCTATTCGGAAAGGAAGTCGATCCATACATGACAGCTCTGGAGACCCGGATCTCGGAGATCGGCGTGGTGCCGGTCATCAAGCTCAATCACCCCCAGCGGGACGCGGCCCCTCTGGCCAAGGCTCTGTGCGCAGGCGGCGTGCCTGTGGCGGAGGTGACCTTCCGCGCCGCCGGCGCCCCCGACGCCATCCGCATCATGAAGGAGACCTGCCCGGAGATGCTGGTGGGCGCGGGCACCGTGCTCGCCACCGCCCAGGTGGACGAGGTCATCGCGGCCGGCGGCCAGTTCGTGGTCACCCCCGGCCTGGACGTGGAGATCGTGAAGTACTGTCAGGAAAAGGGCATTGCCGTGTTCCCCGGCTGCACCTCCGCCACGGACTATCACGCTGCCTACAAGCTTGGACTGACGGTGCTGAAGTTCTTCCCCGCCGAGCAGTCCGGCGGACTGGCCAAAATCAAGGCCCTCAGCGCCCCCTTCTCCATGTTCAAGATCATGCCCACCGGCGGCGTGTCCCTGAAGAATCTGAAGGAGTACCTCTCCTCCCCCGTCATCTGCGCCTGCGGCGGATCCTACATGGTCACCGCGGACCTCATCGACAACCAGAAGTGGGACGAGATCACCCAGCTTTGCAGACAGTCTGTGGAAATTGTAAAGGAGGCCCGAAATGGCTAAGATTGTAACGTTCGGCGAGCTGATGCTGCGCCTGGCACCCAACGGATACTACCGGTTCTTCCAGAACGATCAGATGCAGGCCACCTTCGGCGGCGGGGAGGCCAACGTGGCGGTGTCCC
>CALWXI010000051.1 GCA_944385455.1 uncultured Oscillospiraceae bacterium
AGCAGATGCTCTATTGGCTGGAACACGGGCAGGCGGATTTCGCGCTGATGCACTATCCCAACGACTATCAAAACCTGGAGCTGGACTTTCTGGCGCAGGAAAATGTGATCATGCTGGCCAATCAAAACGACCCCATTCTGAAAAAGCTGTCCCATATCCCTTCCCCCGGCAAAATCCACCACCTGAGCACCGAGGAATTTTTGCTTTTTCGGGACGCTCCCTTCATCCTCAACATCGAGGGACAGAACATCCGGCAGATCGTCCTGAACTTTTTTGCCAGCCTGAACATCACGCCCAACGTCGTGCTGCAAGTCAAAGGCGACCAGACCAAACAGAATCTGGTGGGAGCCGGCCTGGGCTGCTCCTTCGCCGCCTTTGCCGCTTTCGGGGTCAACACCTACCGGGATGATCTGTGCTATTTTTCCATCGGTGATCCGCCTCTGCACTGGAACCTGGCCGTCGCTTACCACAAAAAACATCCCCCCAGTCTGCAGGCGCAAAAGCTGATCCAGGCCATCCACGAGCTGATCCTGCGGTAGCCGCTCTGTTTCCAGGCGCTCCGGCGGCTTTCCACGCGGCGGTGTTTGTTTGTCCCACGGGGCAGAGCCGGCGGCATGCGATGCCGCGTTGACTTTCCGGCCGCTTTTCGCTATGATTTCCATGAACATCCAACCAGAAGGAGCTGACGCATATGCTGTCCGATCTTTCCTCCCTGCTGAATCGTTCCATCGGCAAGACCTCCCTGGGAGACATCCTCGCCGCCGCCATCACGCTGCTTTTGTGCCTGGTGGCGGTGCGGCTGGTGCTGAAGGCGGTCCGCCGCCTGCTGAGCCGGTCCAAGCTGGATCAGCGGGTCCAGCAGTATGTCCTGGCAGCGGCGCGGCTGCTCTTATACCTGCTCACCGGCCTGATTGTGGCCGGCAGCCTGAACATCGACATGACCTCCCTGGTGGCCATGCTGTCGGTGGGGTCTCTGGGCGTCACCCTGGCCGCCGAGGACATCCTGGGCAACGTGGCGGGAGGCCTGGTGATCCTCTCCTCCCACCCCTTTTCTCTGGGAGACTTTGTGGAGGTATCCGGCACCTCCGGCACGGTGCATGAGATCGGCCTCAATCACACCAAGCTGGTGACCCCCGACGGCCTCATGGTGATGCTGCCCAACAAGGAGCTGGCCAGCTCCCAGATGATCAACTACTCCACCCTGGGCCGCCGCCGGATCACCTGGAAGGTCTCCGCCTCCTACGACGCGCCCACGGAGGCGGTGAAGGAGGCCTGCCGCCGGGCCCTGGCCGCCACGGAGGGCATCCTGGAGGACCCCGCCCCCAGCGTCTATCTCACGGAGTACGGCTCCAGCGCCATCGAGTACACCATCTACTGCTGGGCCTCCTTCGACGATTACTGGACGGTGCATTTCGCCCTGGGAGAGCGGCTGCGGGAGGCCTTCATCCAAGCGGGAGTGGAGATGACCTACGACCATCTGAACGTGCACATCCTGGAAAATCGCAGTTGACAAACCCGCCCCGGCTTTTTATAATAAATCCCAAAGCAATGATGGAGAGGGACGGGATCGGATGCCTCAGAGAGGCCGGCGGATGGTGCGAGCCGGCGGCGGAACTTCCCAGCTCCTATGGCTCCTGAGCCGGACGTTCGAGGGCGGAAACGCCGTTAGGGCGTCCCGTGTACGCCGCGTCAGCGCGAAGGGGTTGTTGGACCCTATGAGGGGCGGACGGTCTGAAGGCCGCCGCAATTTGAGTGGTACCGCGGAAGCAGTTGACGGCTTTCGTCTCAAAGCAGCACTTTGGGACGAAGGCCGTTTTTTCGTTCCAAGCATCAGAAAGGAGCATTTCACCATGGAAAACTACCGTCCCGAGACCATCTGCGTCCAGGGGGGCTACACCCCCGGCAACGGCGAGCCCCGGCAGATCCCCATCGTCCAGTCCACCACCTTCAAGTACGCCACCAGCGCGGACATGGGCAAGCTCTTCGATCTGGAGGCCAGCGGGTACTTTTACTCCCGTCTCCAGAACCCCACCTGCGACTACGTGGCCGCCAAGATCGCCGCTCTGGAGGGCGGCACCGCCGCCATGCTCACTTCCTCCGGTCAGGCGGCCAACTTCCTGGCATTGTTCAACATCGCCTCCTGCGGCGACCACATCGTCTCCTCCGCCAGCATCTACGGCGGCACCTTCAACCTCCTCTCCGTCACCATGGCCAAGATGGGCATTGAGGTGACCTTCGTCTCCCCGGACTGCGCTCCCCAGGAGCTGGACGCGGCCTTCCGCCCCAACACCAAGGCCGTGTTCGGCGAAACCATCGCCAACCCCGCCCTGACGGTGCTGGACATTGAGAAATTCGCCGCCGCGGCCCACGCCCACGGCGTGCCCCTGGTGGTGGACAACACCTTCCCCACCCCCGTCGGCTGCCGCCCCATCCAGTGGGGCGCCGACATCGTCACCCACTCCACCACCAAGTACATGGACGGCCACGGCGTGGCCGTGGGCGGCGCCATCGTGGACGCCGGCCGGTTCGACTGGATGGCCCATGCCCACAAGTTCCCCGGCCTCTGCACCCCCGATGAGAGCTACCACGGCATCACCTACGCCGAGAAGTTCGGCCGGGAGGGAGCCTTCATCACCAAGTGCACCGCCCAGCTGATGCGGGACTTCGGCTGCACCCAGTCCCCCCAGAGCGCCTTCTATCTGAACCTGGGGCTGGAGAGCCTCCACGTGCGGATGCAGCGGCACTGTGAAAACGGCCAGGCCGTGGCGGAGTTTCTCCACAGTCATCCCAAGGTGGAGGCCGTCCACTACTGCGGACTGCCCTCCGACCCCTACCACGCCCTGGCGGAGAAATATCTGCCCAACGGCTCCTGCGGCGTGGTGTCCTTCGAGCTCAAGGGCGGACGCCCCGCCGCCGAGGCTTTCATGGGCCGGCTGCGTCTGGCCGCCATCGAGACCCACGTGGCCGACGCCCGGACCTGCTGCCTCAACCCCGCCACCTCCACCCACCGCCAGATGACGGAGCAGCAGCTTGCCGAGGCCGGCATTCCGGCGGGCCTGGTGCGGATGTCCTGCGGCCTGGAGAGCAAGGAGGAACTTATTGCCGACATCCAGCAGGCACTGGAGGCGGTCTGATGCCCATCAAGATTCCAAACCAGCTGCCCGCCACCAATGTCCTCACCCAGGAGAACATCTTCGTCATGACGGAGACCCGGGCCATCACCCAGGACATCCGGCCGCTGCAGATCCTGCTTTTGAACCTGATGCCCACCAAGGTGGACACCGAGACCCAGCTGGCCCGGGTGCTGGGCAACACGCCGCTGCAGATCGAGCTGGAGCTCATCGCCCCCAGCGGCCACGTCTCCAAAAACACCTCTCAGGCCCATATGCTGGCCTTTTACAAGTCCTTTGCCGAGGTGCGCCGCCGCACCTTCGACGGCCTGGTCATCACCGGCGCGCCGGTGGAGCTGCTGGACTTCGAGGAGGTGGACTACTGGCCGGAGCTGTGCGAGATCATGGAGTGGTCCAAGACCCATGTCCACTCCACCCTCCACATCTGCTGGGGCGCCCAGGCGGGGCTCTACTACCACTACGGCATCCCCAAGCGCAAGCTTCCCCACAAGCTCTTCGGCGTCTTTGAGCACACCGTGGAGGACCCCAACTTCATCCTCTTTCGGGGCTTTGACGACACCTTCCTGGTGCCCCACTCCCGGAACACCACCGTGGATCGGGCGGATATCGAGGCCGTGCCGGAGCTGAAGATCCTGGCTTCCTCGGAGGAAGCGGGGGTCTACGCCGTCAAGACTCCCCAGTGCCGGCAGGTGTTCCTCATGGGCCACGCGGAGTACGACCGGGACACCCTGCGCAGGGAGTACATGCGGGACCTGGCCGCCGGGGTGGACATCCAGCTCCCCCGGCATTACTTCCCCGGGGACAACCCCGCCAAAAAGCCCCCCGTCAGCTGGCGCAGCTGCGCCCACCTGCTGTACAGCAACTGGCTCAACTACTGCGTTTACCAGACCTCGCCCTACGACATCCGGGACATCGAAAAGGGTGTGCGCACCGACGAATGAACAAACGGCCTGCCGTTCCCTCTGGAACGGCAGGCCGTGCCGGCTGATACATGGTTTCCTTGGAACCGTGCAGGGTTTTCTTCGCAGACGGAGGACAGCGCGCGCCAAGCAAACCTCTCAAGAGGACGGCGAAAAAAGAGGGCCGCAGCCCTCTTTTTCATTTGCCGGCGGCGCGGTCCGCCTGGATCAGCCGTTTCACCGCCTCCACCGCCGTGCGGACGGAGGTGGAGGTGTCCTCATGGGTCTCCTGGTCCAGCCCGGCGGCCTCCCGCTCCTGGTTCCAGATCACGTGGAAGCAGGCGCCGCAGCGGCAGCCCAGGGCCGCCGCCGCCACGAACAGCGCGGCGGATTCCATCTCGCTGGCCTTGACCCCCAGGCGCTTCCAGCTCTCCCACTTGGCCTTGAGCTCGTAGCTCACCGGGGAGGCGTCGGGACTGTGCTGGCCGTAGAAGCTGTCCTTGCACTGGACCACGCCGGTGTGGAAGGGGATCCCCAGGTCCCGGGCGGCCTCCGTCAGGCACAGCGTCGCCTGAAAATCCGGCACGGCGGGAAACTCCAGGGGGGCGTACTCCCGGCTGGTATGCTCATAGCGGACGGCGCCGGTGGCCACCACCAGATCCCCCGCCCGGACGTCCAGGTGGATGCCGCCGCAGGTGCCGGTACGGATGAAGGTATCCGCGCCGCAGTTGTGCAGCTCCTCCATGGCAATGGCCGCGGAAGGACCGCCGATGCCGGTGGAGCAGGCGGTGACCTTTTCCCCCAGCAGGTAGCCGGTCCAGACGTTGAACTCCCGGTTGCAGGCCACCTGACGGGCGCCGTCCAGCAGCGCGGCGATGGCGGGCACCCGGCCCGGATCGCCGGGCAGGATGCAGTACCGGCCCACGTCCTCCGGCAGGCAGGCGAT
>CALWXI010000052.1 GCA_944385455.1 uncultured Oscillospiraceae bacterium
GGAGCACTTGATGAGCCGGTCCAGGCCGGACTCCTCCACCCCCAGCTCCTCCAGGAACATCAGCTTCTCCTCGCCCTCCAGCTCGGCGATGTCCTGCTCCATCTTGGCGCAGATGGGCAGCACCTGAGACCCCTCGGCGTCGGCGATTTTCTTTACCTGCTGGTAATAGGGGTTGTTGGCCAGATCGGTGAAGCCCGCCTCGTCGGTGTTGGCGGCGTAGATCACCGGCTTCAGAGTCAGCAGGTCGCTGGTGGCGATCAGAGCCGCGTCGTCCTCGTCGCATTCGAACGTCCGGGCCAGGTTGCCTTCGTCCAGGTGCTTTTGGAGGGCGGTGAACACGTCCACCTCATGCTGGAACTTCTTGTCGCCCTTCAACGCCTTGGTAGCCTTCTCCACCCGGCGCTGGACCATCTCCAGATCCGCCATCACCAGCTCCATGTTGATGATGTCGATATCCCGCCGTGGGTCCGTGCTGCCCTCCGCGTGGATGACGTTCTCGTCGTCAAAGCAGCGGACCACGTGGACGATGGCGTCGGTCTCCCGGCTGTTGGCCAGGAACGTGTTGCCCAGGCCCTCCCCCTTGCTGGCGCCCTTCACCAGGCCCGCGATGTCCACGAACTCGATGACCGCCGGGGTCTTCTTGTCCGGCTGGTACATCTCCGCCAGCTTGTCCAGCCGCTCGTCCGGCACCGCCACCATGCCCACGTTGGGGTCGATGGTGCAGAAGGGGTAGTTGGCGCTCTCGGCGCCGGCGTTGGTGATGGCGTTGAACAAGGTGGACTTGCCCACGTTGGGCAGTCCCACGATTCCCAATTTCATAAAAGCAAAACTCCTTTGCCGCATTTTCAGCAATGTATTGTATCATTCCCGGAGGCAAAGTGCAAGGGCGAAGCGCCCCGGCAGTCCCCGCCGGCGGCATGGTGAGAGTCCACAAAAATTTTTTTGAAAACCCCCTTGCTTTTTTGGAAAATGTTCGCTATACTCATAGCATAAAGATTCCGTTAAAAAAATAAAAAGCATCGACAAGAACACGTTAATCAAAAAAGGAGGTCCTCCCTTATGAGCACTGGTGGTATCGTCATCGTCGCATTCATCGTCATCATGGTCATCGCGTCCGTCGCCAGCTGGAAGAAGAGCAAGAACGGCGACAGCGACAACCAGTAATCCCGCGGCAAAAAAGCGCGTCCAGGAGGGCGCGCTTTTTTCATGCCCGGGCACTCCGGCGCACAAAAGCGCACCGCGGTTCTCCCGCGGTGCGCTTTTCCGTTTCGTTCTATGGTGGGGTGTCCGCCGCATGGCGGGGGTGCCTTGCCGCAGCGTCTGCCGCGAACCGCCGTCGGACACGGGGAAAGGGGGTCAGGCAGCGCTCTGGGCGCTGGAGCCGCTGTATCCGTAGAAGTAGCGGAAGAAGTCCTCAAAGGGGTTGTAGCCGCCGGAATACTGGCCGTTGTCCAAAGAGGTGTCGCTCTGGGCATCCTCGCTCTGCTGCTCGGCGGGCACGGCGTCCCAGGTGACCTCCACGGTCATCTCCTGGCCGTCCCGGTAGATGGTGAAGGTGGCGGTGTCGCCGGCGGAGTACTGCTTCTTGGCCGCCGTCAGGTTCTCCATGCTGGTGACATCGGTGTCGCCCACCTTGACGATGACGTCGCCCATCCGGAGGCCCGCCTTTTCGGCGGCGCCGCCCTCCTCCACGGAGTAGACGAACACGCCCTCGGTGACGTCATAGCGGTACTGGGCGGCCATCTGCTCGGTCATGGTGCCGGCGGTGATGGCCAGGTAGGGCTTGTTGGTGACATAGCCGTTGGTCATGATGTCCTCGATCATGGCCACCACGTCGTTGATGGGGATGGCAAAGCCCAGGCCCTCCACGGACTCGCTGGAGTAGCTGGAGTACTTGGCGGAGACGATGCCCACCACCTCGCCGTAGCTGTTGAGCAGGGGGCCGCCGGAGTTGCCGGGGTTGATGGAGGCGGTGACCTGGATCATGTTGAAGGGGGTGCCGTCCACATTGATGGCCCGGTTCACGGAGGAGGCGATGCCCTCGCTCATGGAGAAGGTCAGCTCGCCCAGGGGGTTGCCGATGGCCAGCACGTGGTCGCCCACGTTGAGCTTGTCGCTGTCGCCCAGGGTGACGGCCTGGAGATCGGAGGCGTCGATCTTGATGACGGCGATGTCGTAGTCCTCGTCGCCGCCGATATACCTGGCGTCGTAGGTGTCGCCGTTGTAGAGGGTGACCTTGACGGTGTTGGCGTCCTTGACCACGTGGTAGTTGGTGACGATATAGCCGTCGGTGGTGAGGATGAAGCCGGAGCCGGAGGAGGCGGTCTCCACCGTCTGGCCGAAGAAGTTGGTGCCGCTGCTGCCGGTGACGTTGATGGACACCACGCTGTTGACGGTGGCGGCGTAGACCTCGGCGTCGGTCATCTCCGTCTTGCCGTCCACGCTCTGGAGGGTCACCTCCGCCACGGGGCGGGAACTGACCTGAATGCCGGTCTCACTTCCGGACCTGCCGATCCCGTATACCACGCCGCCGCCCACGGCGCCGCCCAGCAGGGCCGCGCACAGCATCAGCGCCGCGGTGCGGACGCCCGCTCTGCTCTTCTTCTTCACAGGCTTCATCTCCTGGACCGGCTCCTGAAAGCCGGGCTGATAGCCGCCGGAGGGATACGCGCCGGCATTGCCGGCGGTCTCGCTGCCGTCCTTGCGGTATGTGTAATGATACAGATTCTCTTCGTCGCGATACATAACGCGTTCCTCCTATCTTATGCACGGTCTTCCGTTCTCAAACCAAATCGTAACAGTTGATTATGACGAATCCGTGAAGAAACTGCAAGGGTTTTCTGAACTCTTTCCGTTCCTCCCTGACTCTGGTGTCAGTATAGCCGGGGTAACTTAAATTTGTCTGAAAGAGTTTTAAAGCATTTGTGAACCCGGTGCTGAAAATTTTTGAAATCCGTTTGCACGGGCGGCTTTGTGTGCTATGATGAGAGCAACGACTCCCCTGGGAAAGGAGGAACTCTTTGCTCAAGATCGAATCCATCAAGCTCCCCCCCGGCGCCGGCATGGCGGAGCTGGCCGCGGAAACCGCACGGCTGCTCCGCGTCCGGGAAAAGGAGATCACCTCGCTGCGGGTACTGCGCCGCAGCATCGACGCCCGGGAGGACGTCCGGGCGGTGTACACCGTGGAGGCCGCCGTCAAGGATGAGGCCGCCGTTTTGAAGCGCTGCCGCAGCAGGAAGGTCTCCCGGCTGATCCGCCGGCCCGGCTATCTGCTGCCGCCGCCCCTGCCCGCCCCGGCGGAGCCGCCGGTGGTGGCGGGGGCGGGTCCCGCGGGCCTCTTCGCCACCCTGGTGCTGGCAAAGGCGGGCCTGCGGCCCATTTTGCTGGAGCGGGGCCGTCCCGTGGAGCAGCGCCGGGCGGACGTGGCGCGCTTCTGGGAAAGCGGCGCTCTGGACCCCGCCTCCAACGTCCAGTTCGGGGAGGGCGGCGCCGGGGCCTTCTCCGACGGCAAGCTCAATACCGGCACCCGGGACATCCGCCACCGCTTCATCCTGGAGACCTTCGCCGCCTGCGGCGCGCCGGAGGACATCCTCGTGGACGCCAGGCCCCACATCGGCACGGACTACCTCTTCCGCACCCTCCAGGGCCTGCGGAAAACGCTCACCGAGCTGGGGGCGGACATCCGCTTTGAAAGCCGCCTCACCGATGTGGAGATCGCGGACGGCCGCCTCCAAAGCGTCACCGTGGCCGGGCCGGAGGGGACGTACGTCCTGCCCTGCCGCCGTCTGGTGCTCTGCCCCGGCCACTCCGCCCGGGACACCTTTGAAATGCTCCACCGCCGGGTCGTGCCCATGGAGGCCAAGCCCTTCGCCGTGGGCGTGCGCATCGAGCAGCGCCAGGCGGACTGCGACGCCGCCCAGTACCGGCAGTACGCCGGGCACCCGGGGCTCCCCGCCTCCACCTATCAATTATCCTGCCACCTGCCTTCCGGCCGCTCCGCCTTCTCCTTCTGCGTCTGCCCCGGCGGGGAGGTGGTGGCCGCCGCGTCCGAGGAGGGCCAGGTGGTCACCAACGGCATGAGCGAATTTGCCCGGGACAGAGAGAACATCAACGGCGCCCTGCTGGTGAACGTCACGCCCGAGGACTTCGGCGGGGAGTCCCCCCTGGCGGGCAGCGAATTCCAGCGGCGGCTGGAGCGGTCCGCCTACGCCCTGGGAGGCGGCGGCTACCGGGCCCCCGCCCAGCGGGTGGAGGATTTCCTGGCCGGCCGCCCCTCCGCGGGCCCCGGCCGCATCCGTCCCAGCTACCGCCCCGGCGTCACGTGGACGGACCTGCACCGGTGCCTGCCGCCGTTTATCTGCGAGGCCCTGGCCCAGGCCCTGCCCATCCTGGGCGGGAAGCTCACGGGCTACGACCAGCCCGACGCCGTGCTCACTGCGGTGGAGAGCCGCAGCTCCTCCCCCGTGCGCATCCCCCGGGACGAAAGCGGCCAGTCCGCCGTCCGGGGCCTGTATCCCTGCGGCGAGGGAGCCGGCTACGCCGGGGGCATCCTCTCCGCCGCCGCCGACGGCATGCGCGCCGCCGAGCAAGTCTGTCAATCCATTTCCAAGGAGGTCCATCATCCATGAGCCGCGACATCTGTATCTTCCAGGATTTCCTCACTGAGGACTACCGCGCCCAGATCCAGCGCACCGCCCGGGAGGCGGGCTTCGTGCCCCACTTCTTCACAGAGAGCCAGTTCGAGGAGGCCAGGGCGTGCCTGCAGCACTGCGAGGTGCTCTACGCCCAGTCCCCCGCCCTGCTGCGCACCGCACCCAAGACGCTGAAGTGGTACTGCGCTTCCTCCGCCGGGGTGGACGTCTACTGCCAGAACGACGGCATTTTCGCCAATCCTGACTGTCTGCTCTCCAACTCCAACAGCTACGGCGTCACCATCGCCGAGCATGTGGTGATGGTCACGCTGATGCTGCTGCGCCGGATGCCGGAGTACGCCGCTCCCCTGATGCAGCACCAGTGGCCCGCCCCCATGCCCATCCGCTCCATCCGGGACAGCGGGATCACCATCCTGGGCGCCGGCGACATCGGCGGCAACGTGGCCCGGCGGATGCGGGGCATGGGCGCCGGGAAGATCACCGGCATCAGCCGCAGCGGCAGGGCCCGGGAGGACGTGTACGACGAGATGCACCCCATCAGCGACCTGGACGCCCTGCTGCCCAAGGCGCAGATCCTGGTGATGGCCCTGCCCGGCACGGCGGAGACCGCCGGCATCCTCAGCCGGGAGCGCATCGCCCTGCTGCCCCGGGACGCCGTCGTGGTGCACGTGGGCCGGGGCACCGCCATCGACCAGCCCGCCCTGGTGGAGGCCCTCAACGCCGGGCGCATCGCCGGCGCGGCCCTGGACGTGATGATGCCGGAGCCCCTGCCGGCGGACGACCCCCTCTGGACCGCCAAAAACGTGGTCCTGACGCCCCACACCTCCGGCAACCTCACCCTGGGCCACACCTGCCAGACCAACGTGGACATGTTCTGCGAGGACCTCGTCAATTATGCCGCCGGACGGAAGCTGGTCCATCTGGTGGACCGCGCCCGGGGCTACTGATGCATCCGCTCCAAACTTTCAGAAAGAAGGGTATTTTCAATGGATCGTTTCGTGTTCTACTCCCCCACCCTCTTCGCCTTCGGTGACGGCGAGGAGAAAAACACCGGCGCCCTGGTGCGCCGGTTCGGCGGCAGCAAGGTGCTGCTGGTGTACGGCGGCGGCTCCGTCAAGCGCAACGGCGCCTATGACGCCGTCACCGCCTCCCTGACGGCGTCCGGCATCCCCTGGCTGGAGCTCTCCGGCGTCCAGGCCAACCCCCGCAGCGGCAAGGTATACGAGGGCATCGAGCTCTGCCGCCGGGAGGGCGTGGACTTCCTGCTGGCGGTGGGCGGCGGCTCCGTCATCGACACCGCCAAGGCCATCGCCTTCGGCGCGCCCTACGACGGGGACTTCTGGGACTTCTTCACCGGCAAGGCCAAAATCGAGACCACGCTGCCCGTGGGCACCGTGCTGACCATCTCCGCCGCCGGCAGCGAGGGCAGCGACAGCTGCGTCATCACGCTGGAGGAGGGGAACCTGAAGTGGGGCTGCCCCAAGACCGACGTGATCCGCCCCAAGTTCTCCATCCTGAACCCCCGCTACACCTGCTCCCTGCCCGCCTATCAGACCGCCAGCGGCGCGGCGGACATGATCGCCCACATCTGCGAGCGGTACTTCACCAACACCCCCGACGTGAACCTGACGGACCGGCTGTGCCACGCCCTCCTGAAAACCATCCTGGAGGCCGCCCCCAGGGCCATCGCCGACCCCGATGACTACGCCGCCCGGGCGGACCTCATGTGGGCAGGCATGCTGGCCCACAACAACAGCTGCGGCATCGGCCGGGTCCAGGACTGGGCCAGCCACCAGATCGAGCACGAGCTCTCCGCCTTCTACGACTGCGCCCACGGCGCGGGACTGGCGGTGGTGATGCCCGCGTGGATGGAGTTCGTCATGGACCACGACGTGATGCGCTTTGCCAAATTCGCCGTGGAGGTGTTCGGCTGTGAGATGGACTTCGCCCATCCCGAGAACACCGCCCGGGCCGGCATCGCCCGGCTGCGGGAGTTCTTCCGCTCCCTGGGCCTGCCCGTGACCCTCTCCGAGATCGGCGCCAGGGAAGAGGACATCCCCGCCATGGTGGCCCACCGGGCGGAAAAGCCCGCGGGCTTCCCCTACGGCGGCTTCGTCAAGATCGGCCCCGAGGAGATGGAGGCCATTTTGCGCCTGTGCGCCAAGGCCTGAGGTCCGGAACGCAGAGACCCGCCGGAGAGCTGGATCGCTCTCCGGCGGGTCCTGCTTTGTCTGTCAGCGGAATTGTCCGGGGCGCATGTGGAAGGTGGCCTGAAAGGCCCGGAGGAAGGTGGAGTACTCCCGGAAGCCCGCCTGCTCCGCCGCCTTCATCACCGGCGCCCCCTCCCGGATCAGCTCTCCCGCCCGCAGCAGCCGCTTCTGGGTGACGTACTGGTGGACGGTGTAGCCGGTGACGGCCTTGAAGCGGTGCATGAGGTAATAGCGGCTGAGGTAGAACCGCCCCGCCAGGGCGTCCACCGAGAGGTCCGCCCGGAGGTTGGAGGCGATGTAGCGCAGCATCTCCTCCAGCTTGGGGTCCACCCGGTAGCTGTCCCATTCCTCCTGGGCGGTGCGGGAACGCAGCAGGTCCCAGTTGACGGTGATGAGCAGCTGCTGGCACAGCGTGTCCGCCATCCGCGCCGCCCCGAACTCCGGTGAGCGCAGCGCCTGCTCCAGCTGCTGGAAAAGCTGCATGTACACAAGCCGCGCCTCCCCGCCGGTGCGCAGCAGGTGGAAGCCCTGCTGCCCCGCCGAGCGGAAGCAGGTGTCCAGCGGCTCCCCGGGGTCGCTGCGCTCCGCCAGCCACTGCCGGTCCAGCCACACCACGATCCGCTCATAGGGCTCGGCCGGGTCGATGACGGGCCGGTGGATCAGGCTCCGGGGCACCAGCAGCAGGTCCCAGGGCCGGAGGAAATACGTCACGCCCTCCACCGCGTAGGTGACCCTGCCCCCCAGCAGCAAAATCAGCTTGTGGAAGTCGTGATAGTGGAACTCCAGCCGCTGGGCCCGGCTGTCCTTGAGATGGAACAGCCGGAACCCCTCCTCCAGATAGCCCCGCCGGTCCGCGCCGCCCTCGCTCATGCCGCCCGCCCCCTTTCTCCCGTCCATCTTACCGCGTTTTTCCCCCCGGCGCAAGGCGCGCCCCGGCGGAAAAAGGCGGGGAGCGTCTTGTTTTTTTCCCGCCGCCTTGCTATACTGTGAGGTTGAAAGACCATGGCAAAGGAGGCCATCTATGAGCCACGCCGACACGCTGTTCCTGCAGAACTGCCGGGACATCCTGGACAACGGTGTCTGGGACACCGACCAGGCCGTCCGCCCCCGGTGGGACGACGGCGCCCCCGCCCACACCATCAAGAAATTCGGCATCGTCAACCGCTACGACCTGCGCCGGGAGTTCCCCATCCTCACCCTGCGCCGGACCTACTGGAAAACCGCCGTGGACGAGCTTTTGTGGATCTGGCAGAAGAAGTCCAACAATATCCATGACCTGAACGCCCGCATCTGGAACCAGTGGGCCGACGAGACCGGCTCCATCGGCAAGGCCTACGGCTACCAGCTCTCCGTCAAGCACACCTACCCCGAGGGGGAGATGGACCAGGTGGACCGGGTGCTCTATGATCTCAAGCACAACCCCGCCTCCCGCCGGATCCTGACGAACCTCTACAACTTCCAGGACCTCCACGAGATGCACCTCTACCCCTGCGCCTACTCCATGACCTTCAACGTCTCCGGGAACGTCCTCAACGCCATTTTGAACCAGCGCAGCCAGGACATGCTCACCGCCAACAACTGGAACGTGGTGCAGTACGCCGTACTGGTGCACATGTTCGCCCAGGTCAGCGGCCTGGTGGCGGGAGAGCTGGTCCACGTCATCGCCGACGCTCACATCTACGACCGCCACGTGCCCATCGTGGAGAAGCTGCTCTCTCAGACCCCCGCCCCGGCCCCCACATTCCATATAGACCCCGCCGTCACGGATTTTTACGCCTTCACCCGGGACAGCTTCTCCCTGGAGGGCTACGCCCCCGCACCCTTTGACGGCAAGATCCCCGTTGCCATTTGAGGTGAGAATCGTATGAATGCCATCGTGATCGTGGATCAGAACTGGGCCATCGGCCGGGAGGGGGGGCTCCTCTTCTCCCTGCCCGGCGAGATGAAGCGCTTCCGCGCCCTGACACTGGATGGCACGGTGATCCTGGGCCGCAAGACCCTGGACACCTTCCCCGGCGGCAGGCCCCTGCCCCGGCGGCGGAACCTGGTGGTGACCCGGAACCCGGAGTTTGCCCGGGAGGGGGCGGAGGTGTTCCCCA
>CALWXI010000053.1 GCA_944385455.1 uncultured Oscillospiraceae bacterium
TACAGCATCATCTATATAGAAAAATCCATGATGAACAGCGAGATAGGCTTTGCGCGCAAAGTGCTCTCCGTGCTGGAATATTACAACATCGGCTTTGAGCATATGCCCTCCGGCCCCAGCCACGCCACCGGCAAGAGCTGGCTGGTGGAGCCCCTGGCCATGGGCGCCGTGGCCACCGGGGCCGACGGCCTGCAGATCGAGGTCCACAACGACCCCGCCCACGCCCTGTGCGACGGTCCCCAGTCCCTGAAGCCCGACGCGTTCGACGATCTGGCCCGAAAGCTTTTGAAGCTGCACGCCATGTGCAAGACGCTGGAGGAGTGATGGTATGAACGTCGGCATCGTCGGCCTGGGCCTCATCGGCGGCTCCATGGCCAAAAGCACCAAGACCCGCACCGCCCACACCGTCTGGGGGGCGGACCTGGACCGGGAGACCATGACCATGGCCCGGATGTGCGGCGCCATCGACGCGCCGCTGACGGAGGACAATCTCCCCCAGTGCGACCTGATCCTGGTGGCCATCCGTCCCGGCGCCGCCGTGGAGTGGGTGCGCCGGAACGCGGAGCGCATCTCTCCCCGGGCCATTTTGGTGGACCTGTGCGGCGTGAAACGGACGGTGGTGTCGGCCATCGCCCCCATCGCCGAGGCCCGGGGCTTTGCCTATATCGGCGGCCACCCCATGGCCGGCAGCGAACGGGGCGGCTTCACCGCCTCCTCCGACAGCCTGTATGTGGGGGCCTCCATGATCCTGACGCCGGACAAGCGCACGGACATGCAGCTGCTGGAGACGCTGAAATCCTTCTTTCTGGACCTGGGCTTCGCAGGCCTCACCTTCTCCGACCCGGAAGAGCACGACCGCATCATCGCCTTCACCTCCCAGCTGGCCCACATCGCCTCCAGCGCCTACGTGAAGTCCCCCGAGGCCCAGAAGCGCCGGGGCTTCTCCGCCGGCAGCTTCCAGGACATGACCCGGGTGGCCCGGCTGGACGAGGACATGTGGACGGAGCTGTTTCTGGATGACGCCGACTACCTCACCGCCGAGCTGGACCAGCTGATCCTGCATCTGACGGAATACGCCGACGCCCTGAAGGCCCGGGACGGGCAGCGTCTGCGGGCGCTTTTGAAGGACGGCCGGGAGAAGAAGGCCTCCGCCGGCGGCAACTAAATCCCTTCCACGGACCCGCATCATGCTATCGGCCGCCCCGGCGGCCGGGAAAGGAGACATCATGTCCGATTCCATCCAAATCATCCCCGTCCGCACCGCGCCGCCCTACCGCGTGCACATCGGCGGAGGACTTCTGACCCGGTGCGGCGCCATCCTCCGGGAAGACCTGGCCCCCTGCCGCATGGCGGTGATCACGGATGACACCGTGGCACCGCTGTATCTGAACACCGTGTGCGCCAGTCTCATCGCCGCGGGCTTCTCCGTGTGCAGCTACGTGTTCCCCGCCGGCGAGGCCAGCAAGAACTTCACCACTCTGGCCTCCATCCTGGAATTCCTGGCCCGGGAAAACCTGACCCGCACGGACTGCGTGGCGGCCCTGGGCGGCGGCGTCACCGGGGACATGGCGGGCTTTGCCGCCGCCGTGTACCTGCGGGGCATCCGCTGCGTGCAGCTGCCCACCACTCTGCTGGCCGCGGTGGACTCCTCCGTGGGCGGCAAGACCGCCATCGACCTCACCGCGGGCAAGAACCTGGCAGGTGCCTTTTCCCAGCCCGCCGCCGTGCTGTGCGACACGGACTGCCTGTCCACACTGCCGGCCTCGGTGTATGCCGACGGCGCCGCCGAGGCCATCAAGACCGCGGTGCTGTGCGACGAGAGCCTCTTCTCCCTCTTCGCCGCCGGCCGCCTCACCACCGATCCCGCCCAGGTCATCGCCCGGTGCGTGGCCTTCAAGGCCGGCGTGGTGGAGCGGGACGAGAAGGACCACGGAGAGCGGAAGCTCCTGAACCTGGGCCACACCGTAGGCCACGCCATCGAGCAGTGCAGCGGCTTCCGCATCCCCCACGGCCACGCCGTGGCGGCGGGACTGGCCATCACCGCCCGCAGCGCCGAGCGCCTGGGGTGGGCCCGGGTGCCCATCGCCCGGCGCATCGCCGGCTGTCTGGCGGAAAACCATCTCCCCACCGGGACCGGCTTTACCGCCGAGGCCCTGGCGCGCGCCGCCCTGCTGGACAAAAAACGCACCGGCGGCGAGATCACTCTGGTGATCCCCCTGGAGATCGGCCAGTGCACCCTGAAGACCCTGCCGGTGACGGAGCTCACTGCCGTCATCGCCGCGGGACTGGAGGCATAGATGGACGTTTGCATCACTCCACGCCGTCTTTCCGGCACCGTCACCCCGCCCCCCAGCAAATCCCAGGCCCACCGGCTGCTCATCGCCGCCGCCCTCGTCAGCGGCGGGTGCGGCGTCATCCACGGCCTGGCGGACTCACAGGACATCCAGGCCACCCGTCGCTGCCTCACCGTCCTGGGGGCCCGGTTCGACGATGCGGGCCCCGGCACCGTCCGGGTCCATGGACTGGGCGGCGCCTTCGCGGAAGCGGGCCCCGCCCCCATCCTGGACTGCGGGGAGAGCGGCTCCACCCTGCGCTCTTTGATTCCCCTGGCCCTTCTGGTAAACGGCAGTGCCTGCTTCACCGGTCGCGGACGGCTCATGGAGCGGCCTCTGAAGCCCTATGAGGAGCTGTTTCGGGAAAAGGGGATCTCCTGGACGCTGCAGGACGGCGTCCTCACCGTGGACGGCGGGAAGGATCATGACGCCCGCGCCCTCTCCCCCGGAGAATACCGGATGCCGGGAAATGTGTCCAGCCAGTTTTTCACCGGCCTTCTCTTCGTCCTGCCCCTGCTGGCGGAGGACTCCACCCTGGTGCCCGTTACGCCTCTGGAGAGCCGGGGCTATCTGGAGATGACCCAGCAGGTCCAGGAGCTGTCCGGCATCGTCAGCCGGTGGCAGGGGGACGCCCTGTACATTCCAGGCGGCCAGCGCTACCGGCCCTTTGAAGCCACGGTGGAGGCGGACTGGTCTCAAGCCGCCTTCTGGTACGCCGCCATCGCCCTGGGCTCCCAGGTGGAGCTGAAGGGGCTCAACGCCTTTTCCGCCCAGGGGGATATGGCCGTGGTGCCCCATTTCCTGCGTCTGACCCGCCCCGGGGATGTGGATATCGACCTCTCCGGCATTCCGGACCTGCTGCCGCCCCTGGCGGTGATGGCGGCGGTCCGCTCCGGCGTCACCCGCTTCGTCCATGCCGCCCGGCTGCGGATGAAGGAGAGCGACCGGCTGGAGACCACCGCCGCCATGCTCTCCGCCCTGGGCGTTTCGGTCCGGACCGGGCCGGACAGTCTCACCGTCACCGGCGGATCCCTCTCCGGCGGTACGGTGGACGGCGCCAACGACCACCGCATCGTCATGGCGGCGGCCATCGCAGCTACCCGGGCCTCCGGAGGCGTGACCATCCGGGGCGCCGAGGCAGTGCGCAAATCCTACCCAGACTTCTGGGAGGTCTACCAAAATCTGGGAGGTGACGTCCATGTCCTCTGAATTCGGCATCTCTCTCCGCGTCAGCGTGTTCGGCCAGTCCCACGGGGCGGCCGTCGGCGTGGTGGTGGACGGGCTCCCCGCCGGGGAGGCTGTGGACCTGGAGGCGCTGCAAGCCTTCCTGGACCGCCGCCGGCCCGGCCGGGGCCCCCTCTCCACTCCCCGGAAGGAGGCCGACGCCCCGGAGTTTCTCTCCGGTCTGGAGGGCGGCGTCACCTGCGGCGCGCCGCTGTGCGCTGTGATCCGCAACGCCGACCAGCACTCCGCGGACTATACCGGTCTCACGGACACTCCCCGTCCCGGCCACGCGGACTACACCGCCGCTGTCAAATGGGCGGGACAGGCGGACATGCGGGGCGGCGGACACTTTTCCGGCCGCCTGACGGCCCCCCTGTGCATCGCCGGAGGCATCGCCAAGCAGATTCTGGCGCGCCGGGGCATTCACGTGGGGGCCCACCTGGCCGCTGCGGGGGGCATCGCCGACGCTCCCTTCCCCCTGCATCCCACGCCGGAGCTCTTCGCCGCCGTGGCCGCCAAGCCCTTCCCCGTGCTGGACGACGGCGCCGGGGCGCGGATGCAGTCGGCGATCCTGGAGGCCCGGCAGCAGCAGGACTCCGTGGGCGGCATCGTGGAGTGCGCCGCCGTGGGCCTCCCCGCCGGGCTGGGAGATCCCATGTTCGGCGGCGTGGAAAACCGTCTGGCGTCGGCCATCTTCGGCATCCCCGCCGTCAAGGGCGTGGAGTTCGGCGCGGGCTTCGCCGCCGCCGGGCTGCGGGGCTCGGAGAACAACGACCCCTTCGCCGTGGAGGACGGCCGGGTGATCACCGAAGGCAACCACGCCGGCGGCATTCTGGGGGGCATCACCACCGGCATGCCCGTGACGCTGCGGGCGGCCTTCAAGCCCACCCCGTCCATCGCCCGTCCCCAGCGGACGGTGTCCCTCTCCCGGATGGAGGAGACGGAGCTCATCATCCGGGGCCGCCACGACCCCTGCATCGCCCACCGGGCCGTCCCGGTGGTGGAAGCCGTCACCGCGACGGTGCTGTTAGACTTATTATTGGAGGGCAATCATGGAACTTTCTGAGATTCGCACACAAATCGACACCGTGGACGACCAGCTCCTGCAGCTCTTCCTCCAGCGGATGGACCTGGCGGACCAGGTGGCCGCCTACAAAAACGAGCATCACCTGCCCATCCTCAACAAGGAGCGGGAGCGGGCGGTGCTGGCCCGGGTGACGGAGCGCGCCGGAGAGCGGGAGCGGTACGCCTACCATCTCTTCTCCACCCTCTTCGAGCTGGCCCGGTCCCGGCAGGCGGAGCTGATCTCCGCCCCCACCCGGGTGGCCGCCCAGGTGAAAGCGTCCCTGGACGCCGGCAGCGCCGTGTTCCCCCAGACGGGCCTGGTGGCCTGCCAGGGCGTGGAGGGCGCCAACTCCCAGGTGGCCTGCGACCGCCTGCTGCCCCGGGGCAACATCGTCTATGTCAAGACCTTCGACGCGGTGGTCTCCGCCGTGGAGTCGGGCCTTTGCAAGTTCGGCGTGCTGCCCATCGAAAACAGCTCCAACGGCTCCGTCCGCGCGGTGTATGAGCTGCTGCAGGACCACCGCCTCAGCGTGGTGCGCTCCACCCGGCTGTGCATCCGCCACGAGCTGCTGGCCCTGCCCGGGGTGAAGATGTCCGACATCACGGAGATTTACTCCCACCAGCAGGCCATCGGCCAGTGCAGCAAGTTCCTCAGCGGCCTCAACGGCGTGCGGGTGATCCCCTGCGACAACACCGCCGTGACCGCCAAGATGGTGGCCGAGAGCGGCAACCGCCACGCCGCCGCCATCTCCTCCCATCCCTGCGCCGAGCTCTACGGCCTCACCTGCCTGAATGACGCCATTCAGGACAGCGACAACAACTACACCCGCTTCTTCTGCATCTCCAAGGACCCCGTCATTTACGCCGGGGCCAACCGCATCAGCCTGATCCTGGCCTGCCACAACCGTCCCGGCGCCCTGTACGAGATCCTCTCCAAGCTGGCGGCGCTGAATATCAACATGACGAAGCTGGAGTCCTGCCCGGTCAGCGGACGGAACTTTGAGTTCATCTTTTTCCTGGAGCTGGAGGCCTCCGTCCAGGAGCCGGGCGTGCTGAGCATGCTGGAGGAGCTGGAGCGCAGCTGCGCGGACTTCAACTTCCTGGGCAGCTACGCGGAAGTGTGACATGGGAAAGGCGATCTACGGCCTGCTGGGCCGCACCCTGGGCCACAGCTGGTCCGTCCCCATCCATACCGCCCTGGGCTGCCCGGATTACCGCCTGATCCCCCTGGAGCCGGAGGATCTGCCGTCCTTCCTGGGCCGGGCGGATCTGGGCGGCGTCAACGTCACCATCCCCTACAAGCGGGACGTGATGCCCTACTGCGATGTCATCGACCCCGCCGCCGCGGCCATCGGCAGCGTCAACACCCTGGTCCGCCGCCCCGACGGGAAGCTGTACGCCTGGAACACCGACGCGGCGGGCTTTTGCTGCATGGCCCGCCGGGCGGGCATCTCCTTTGCCGGAGTCAAGACGGTGGTGCTGGGCAGCGGCGGCGCCTCCCGCACCGCCGCCGCCTGCGCCCGGAGCCTGGGAGCCCGGGAAACCGTGGTGATCTCCCGTTCCGGCCCGAACAACTATGAAAACCTCTCCCGCCACGCCGACGCCGACATCGTGGTGAACGCCACCCCGGTGGGCACCTACCCGGGCAACGGCGCCTCCCCGGTGGACCTCGCCGCCTTCCCCCGCTGCCGGGGGGTGCTGGACCTTGTGTACAATCCCCGGCGCACGGCCCTGCTCCTCCAGGCGGAGGCCCTGGGCATCCCCCACAGCGACGGGCTCCCCATGCTGGTGGATCAGGCCCGGGCAGCGGAGGAGCACTTTTTCGGCCGGGCCATCCCGGAGTCGGAGACGGAGCGGATCCTCTCCCAGCTCCGCCGGGAGACATGCAACATCGTCCTCATCGGCATGCCCGGCAGCGGCAAATCCACCGTGGGCGCGCTGCTGGCGGAGCTCACCGGCCGGGAGGCCGTGGACATCGACCAGCGCATCGAGGCACGGGCGGGCCGCTCCATCCCGGAGATCTTCGCCCAGGGCGGCGAGGCGGCCTTCCGGACGCTGGAGCAGGAGGAGACGGCGCAGGCGGGCAAGCTCTCCGGCAAGATCCTTCTCACCGGCGGCGGCGTGGTCAAGACCCCCGCCAACTACGCCGCGCTGCACCAGAACGGACGCATCTACCAGCTGCTGCGGGATCTGGACGCCCTGCCCACCGACGGCCGCCCCCTGTCCCAGGGAGCGGACCTTGCCGCCATGTGGGCACAGCGGGCGCCGCTGTACGAGCGGTTCCGGGACGCGGCGGCGGACAACAACGGCGCGGCGGCGGACACCGCCGCCGCCATCTGGAGGGATTTTTGTGTACATTGCGGTGATTAACGGCCCCAACATGAACATGCTGGGCATCCGGCAGCCGGAGATCTACGGCCGCGAGACCTACGAGGACCTGAAGGCCATGATCTCCCGCGAGGCGGAGGCCCTGGGGGTGCGGGTGTCCTTCTTCCAGTCCAACCACGAGGGCGCCTTGGTGGACGCCATCCAGCAGGCCTACTTCGACAGGGCCGACGGCATCATCATCAACCCCGCCGCCTACACCCACACCAGCGTGGCTCTGCTGGATGCCGTGAAGGCGGTGGGCATCCCCACGGTGGAGGTCCATGTCTCGGACCCCGACGCCCGGGAGGATTTCCGCCACGTCTCCTACATCCGCGCCGCCTGCACCGCCACCATCCGGGGCCACGGGCTTCCCGGCTATCTGGAGGCCCTGCGCCTGCTGGCCGGAAACGCGTAAGGGCAAAAAGGAAAGGACTGCCGCTTCTAGCGGCAGTCCTTTTTTGTGGCAATGTTCCGGACGGTTTTGAAAACCGCGCTGGTTACTTCGCAGCCGCCTTGGCGGTGTACTGCCTGTAGATGGTGATGATGCCCTCGATGGCCAGAATAACGGCCAGGATCACCAGCAGCACGCCCACGATGACCTGGACATAGGGACCCCAGTCGCCGCCGCCCAGGTTGGCCAGCTGCTGCTTGGTGTTGATGATCAGAGAGGAGATGGTGACGCCCAGCATGAACACCATGGGGATCAGGAACATCTTGTTGTTCCGGCCGATGTGGCCCAGCCAGGTGGCCACGGCCAGCAGGCCCAGGGCCGCCAGCAGCTGGTTGGCGGAGCCGAACAGCGCCCAGATCTTCTCGTAGC
>CALWXI010000054.1 GCA_944385455.1 uncultured Oscillospiraceae bacterium
GGCGGGCGGATCCGCAGGCAGCGGGAATTTCTGGGCTATACCCGGGAGCAGTTTGCGGAGCTGCTGGACGTGACGCCGAAATTCTGCGCGGACATCGAGCTGGGCGTCAAGGGCATGTCGGTGCAGACCCTGTGCCGGATCTCCGAGATCCTGCGCCTGTCCACGGATTTCATCCTCTTCGGGAAGGAGAACTCCGGGGGTTCCACCCCCATCGTCCAGTTGCTGCGCAGCTGCTCGCCGTCGGAGCAGGCCTATGCGGAGCAGATGCTGAAAACCTTTATCATGGCAATGAACGCAAAAAAAGAATCGCCCTAAGGCGATTCTTTTTTTGCGCCCATTCCCCGAAAAGGGGAACAGGTCAAAGCTCTCCGCAGTAAAAGAGCTCCTCCAGCTCATCCGGTGTAAATCCCTGGGCTGTCAGACGGTCCACGTCTTCCGGAGCATATCCAAAGGCCATAGCCACACCGCGCAGTTCCTCCAGATGGGTCCGCTCCGGCTGTGGGCGAGGGGGCAAACGGTTTTCTGTCAGAAAGAACGGGAAATGCGGTGCGAAGAGGTTCCGGTCATCAAAGAACGCTTTCGTGATTTTGCCGTTCCTTCCGATGCGCAGGAGCTCCCCGCACGCGGTACGGACCTCCTCCGGCTCTCCCAGCCGCGTCCGGACCCTCTGCAGCGCCTGCGTCAGGATGGCCGATGTGGAGGCATAGAGATACACGCCGCTTGCCGGGAAATGATACAGGCACAAGGGATTGTCTCCCTTGACGATATACAGCCGGTCCTCCGCATCCAGTACGGTGATGGTAAAGGAGCCCTCCAGCTGCTCCGCCATATCACGGAGGCTGACAAGATCCAATGTGCCTGCCTGCTGGATCAGCTGTACGGCGATGTAGCTGTCCGCCTCGATCTTTGTTTTGGGCAGCCGCAGCCGGGCCCGCAGCGTACGGTCGTTCCGGAGAACGCCGTTGTGCGCCAGGGCAAAGGCACCGGTATCCGCCGTGCCGAGGAACGGGTGATTGTTGTAATTCTTCCTGGCGCTTCCCTGCGTAGCCATGCGGGTATGGCCCATGATGACGCGGGCATCCCGGGGAACGGAGAAGTGCATGAGATGGCCGGGAAGGGGACGCTTGAAAATCCGGAGCCTGCTGCCGCTGCGGTAGGCGATGCCGGTGGCGTCTGTGCCCCGGGCCTCACAGGCGGCGGCCAGCGCCGACAGGATCTGGTTCCGCTGCCCCACGGTCAGGGTACGGCGGTAGTCGATCAGGCCAAACAGACAGCACATTTCAGATCTCCTCCTCTGCAGGCACAGGCTCGTTGATGTACAGCCGCCGTTCCTTCAGGTACTGCACCAGTTCCGGCTCCTGACAGCCGGAGACGAAGGTGGTCCAGGACATGGCTTTCAGCTCGTCGTCGGAAAGATGGATCGCCACGTCGCAGATCCGGTCGACGAGCTGCAGCGTGGCGATGAGGGTGTTGTATTTCAGGGTCCCCCGGAAGATCCGGAACTCAACGGTGTCGCGGTTGGTGAGATTGACGCAGGCATACCGCCCGCAGGCGCAGCCCTTTTTGGCGTGGTCCAGGATCTCCATGGGTTGGTCCTGATAGCCGTATCGGGCTGCCCACCGTTCCAGCTGGCGGCGCGTCCGGCGGCTGAATTTCAGCAGTTCCTCCCAGTGCTTTTCAAAGAAGTACAGCACCCGGGCGACGGCGGCGTCCTGCTGTTCCTCTCCAGGGCCAAAGGCTGTCCGGCTGATATGGACATGGAGTCCGCAGGTGCCGGCCAGATGGCTGGAATACCCCAGGGATACCGCCTTCCGGCAGATCTCCTCCCAGGGCATCTGCGCTTTGTGGTACTGCAGGGACATGGGGTGGGTCACGATCTCGAATCCGTCGTCCAGGGAACCGTCGTGCTTGCAGTAGATCCGTTCCTGATCCGTGTTGGCCAGTTTCAGGATCTCCCGGGCATTGGACGCAGTTTCCCCGCCTGCATCCACCTCCAGTTCCACGCCGAAGAATCTGGGACCGTCCCCGTAGAAAATGGGCTCCGGTTTATAATAGTAGTCCTGGATGGCCCGGCCACGGGCAGTCCTGTTATAGCAGACACTGCACAGCGGTTCCTCGTCATCGGGATCGTCCCGGTCATAACAGGCCTCATCTTCCCGCAGCAGCGTCCCGCATCGGACGCAGTTGGTGTAATACCGGTCATAGCAGTTCTGGCAGAGGGGCGTTTGCGCGTCCCCGGCATTGTCATCCCGCCAGAGGCGCTCCCCGCAGACATGACAGACCACCGTCTCGCCTGAAAAACAGGCGGGGCAAAGCGGATGATCGTCGAATTCCTCCCGCTGGGCAGCAGGACACGTTTGTTGACAGATCTCACAGACAAAGGTTTTTTCACGCACTTATGATTCCTCCTTCAGCAGTTGATCGATGGCGGTGCACAAGAGGGCTGCCGCGGCAGCCAGAATGATGCCCAGGGCATTTTTCCGGAAAGCGGGCTTCACCCCAGGGTGCAGACCTTGCGGAGCAGCTGGTCTGCCAGCTCCGCCAAAATAGCGCGGATCACGGAAAGCAGTGTGTTCAGCATGGGTTTCCTCCTTTTTTCTTCAAAACAAAATTGCTGCGGTGACATTCGGATGTCTTCGACATCCGAATGTCACCGCAGCTTCGTAAGAATGATATTTTTTTGAAAGGGAGAGGAAAACCAGACAGGGCGTCAGGAGGGAAACAGGAGGATAATCTTCAGAAACGGAGGAACATTGCATGGAACACAGTGCCTGTCAGGAACGGCTGGAAGCCTATAAGGAGGAACATCTGCCGGTGGTGCTGACCCCCGCCGAGGCCATGGACATTCTGGGCGTGGGGAAAAACACGTTGTACCGGATGCTCCATTCCGGGCAGCTCCCGGCCATCCGCATCGGACGGATCTGGCGGATCAATCTGGAGTCTCTTCAAGCATATCTATCCCATCCACCAACGCTTCCGAACGGTTGCAATGATGCCGCCAATCGAACCCGGCAAAGAAATCGGAGTCATCATTAAAATCATCTTCGCCCTTGCTGACATAGAGCTGGCAACGCAGGTTCCCGAGAAAGGTCAAAAAAGGAATGTTCCACTTCGGCTCCGGATGACCTTCATCGGAATCAATGGTTCGGATGCCGGAAAACGAACAGAGCGTGTCATCGATATATTTCAGGATTTCTGCAGATAACTGCCGATGCTCTTCCCGTACGTCGGTAGGCTCAAGATCCTCCACAGCGTCAAGCAGATTTCCGGCATGTCCGCCCAGCAGGACCAAAGAATTTGTCAGAATATCATAGGTGTAAAAGGAGAGCGGCACATTACAGGAGTGAGATACCGCCCGCAGGATCACGAAGAAAATCATGATTTGACGGTAGATCCCAAATGCGCGTTTTGTGTTTTTGCTCGATACGTTTCGCGCCTGCGGATTGCGATAAAGCCCAGGATATGCATCCTCCAGAGAGGGAATATCCAGATACATCCGCATCTTTTTGGAAAAGTTCCGCCTGGAGTCACGTTGGTAGGAATACAGGTTTTCAACAAAGGAATCGTTTATCTGCCTCTTTTGCAGGTAGCCCGTCAGCAGTACCGGTAAAAAGGATCTGATCAGCGGATCCTCCGGAAAGAGGTAGTTGAACTCTGTGAGGCCCGCCATGAGCCGTTCCCGATCAGAGATATAGAGCGGAAACTTCCGGAATTCCGCATCCGGCATATGGCGTTTCAGATCCTCAACATGAAAGATCACGTCTCCGAACCAGAATCCCTTCTTTCCCGGTCCAAATTTTTCAAAAAATTCCTGTGCCTCCATACCGGCAGCGTCATCCAGCGCCGTCCAATGATCCTGAAGCCTTTTCCACAGGTCTTGAGAATATGCCTTCAGGACCGCATCAGCCGTCGATCCAATTCCCGAAAAAGTCAGATCCTGATCCATTTTTCTCAACTTCTTTCTCAAAATTCTGTCAACAGGGCCGAATTTCCGCACAGGCGTTTGCGGAAATTCGGTCCCCCTACACCAAAGGGGACGATGGTTCTATGATTGCAACAGGTCAAGCCGGCTGGACCCGAACAACCTGAAGGAGGATCAAAGAAGATGTTCGACGATGACTGGAACGCCCCTGATGATAACCTGGACCTGTGCCAGATGATGCGGGAGGATGCGAGAGCCGCCTCCTGGCGCAAGGCACGGGGCATCCCCGATCCAAAAGAACCCGAAGTACCGTCCCCTACGGCGAAGAGTCCCCGTAAACGGGCCAATTTCTTCTCCGACCTGGTGGACGGGATCGCAAAAAACGGTCAGATCCTCATGACAGAGGACGGCCAGGCCTTTGCCTATGAGGAAGAGTCGGGCGACTACCGCCCCATCCCCAATCTGACGGTCTGGCTGGCCAATTTCTTCCCGGAGTTCACCACCCGGAGCCTCCTGGCCAACGACATCCGGGAGATCGCCCAGCGGCTCACCTGGCGCAGCGACATCCGGTGTGACCGTGACAGCTTCAACCGCTCCCGGGAGCTGGTGAACCTGGAAAACGGCGTGTTCAATCTGGAGACCGGGGAGCTGCTGCCCCATGATCCCCGCTTCCGCTTCACCTATCAGATCCGCGCCAGCTACCTTGCGGAGCCGGAGGTCCCCTCCTGTCCGGCGTTTGACGCCTTCTGTGCCTCTTCTTTGGGCGGGATCGCGGACAAACGCAGGCTGCTGCTGGAGATTATCGGCTACATCTGCTCCGACCAGAGCGACGGGAAATGCGCGTTTCTCCTGAAGGGAGAACCCGACTCCGGGAAAAGCGTCGTCTCGGCGTTCATCGCCCGGCTGTTCGACCCCGCCCTGGTCAGCAGCATCCCCCTGCATCAGCTGGGCGACCGCTTTTTCCGGGCGGAACTGGCCGGGAAGAAGGTCAACATTGCCGGAGAGATCGCCGGCCGGAGCCTGCGGGACATCTCCATCTTCAAGTCCATCACCGGAGGCGACCGGATCACCGGGGAGTACAAAGGCAGAGACCCATTCTGCTTTACGCCGCGATGCAAGCTGCTCTTCTCCGGAAACACGCTGCCCCGGGCCACAGAGGCCGACACCACCGCCGCCTTCGTCAACCGGCTTGTGGTGTTGCTTTTCAACCGGAGCATTCCGCGCCGGCAGCAGGACAGGCAGCTGCCGGACAAGCTCTGGCGGGAGCGGGATGCCATCGTGACCCTTGCGCTTCGGGCGATGTGGGAGGTGATGGGGCGGAACTTCCTGTTCACGCTGCCGGCGGACTCGAAGGCCTTTCTCCGCTCCTTCGCAGACCGGTCCAACATCCTGCAGGGATTCCTGGAGGAAGTCTGTGTGCGCGCTCCCGACGCCAGGGTCTTCAATGTGGACCTCTGGCGTGCGTTCTCCGACTACTGCGACCGCAACGGACTGGACCGCCTGTCCCGATCCCAGCTGTACGATCTGCTCTCCGGTGTACCGGGTGTGATCGCCAAGCGGATCCGTATCGGCAGTGAGAACCGGCAGGGGCACGTTGGGATCGGGCTCAAGGCTGCATATTTGGCTGGAACAGTGGAACAAACTGCGCAATCGCCTGCGCCGCAAGGGGAAGATCGTTCCGAGAAAACTGAAAAATATATCATCACTGAGGGGGACGATGCCGATGGGCGCGCATAAAACCCAGGCGCAAAGCCGATCTCCGCTCTTCCTCACGCCGGAGCAGGCCGCGGCAATCAGCGGGCTGGGGGTCAACCGCATCCGCCAGCTGATGGAGGAGGGGCGGCTGGAGTATCTGCCGGTGGGCAACCGGCGTCTGACCACCGTCCGGGCCCTGCTGGATTACTACCAGCGGGCGAAGGTCCCTGCCGCACTTTGATTTTACCGCACCCGCAAATACCCGTCAATCAACGGGCTGCGATTTCCACAACGTGGAAATCGCAGCCCGTTCAAAAGAACGAATGGAGGAATGAGGATGGCAGTCATGGAACGAACCGTGAAGAACAAACGCAGCAGCGCAGGAGAACTCACCAGGAGAGCCGGGACCGTGTACGACGTCAATGTCAAATACAGATCCGGCGGTCAGCCCCGGACATACTCCCGCAAGGGGTTTCTCACCAGGAAGGAGGCCTTGCAGCATGAGGCGGAGATGAAGGCCAAGCTGACGAATCCGTCGTATACGCCTCCCACCGCCGCCCAGCGGAAGCTGACCGTACGGGAGTACATGACGGAGTGGATCGACCGGCATGGCTCGGCCAATCTCCGTCCCAGCACGGAGGCCAGCTACCGGAGCCACATGAAAAACCACATTTTTCCGTATATCGGCGATGTGTTCCTGGGCCAGCTGTCGCCGGCTATGCTGGATGATCTGTACCGGCAGCTTTCAGAAAAGGGCCTCTCCCCATCCTCGGTGAAATACGCCCACCGCATCCTGGGCGTTGCCCTGGAGCACGCCCGCCGGTATCACTATATCAGCAGCAATCCGGCTAGGGACATCCTGACGAAATTCGGCAGGCAGGGCAAGACGCCGGATCCGTATACGGTGGATGAGATGCGACGGCTTCTCTCTGTCGTCACGGGAACGGAATGGGAGCTGATCGTGGTCCTGGGTGGGCTGTACGGGATGCGCCTGGGCGAGATCATCGGGCTGCGGTGGCAAAACGTGGACCTGACGAAAGATACCTTCGGCGTGGTGGAACAGCTCCCTTTTCGCATGCCGGCCGACGCCACCGTGATCTCCGAGATGGCTCCCGTGAAGTCCAGTGAACGGACGCTTCCCATCACACCGCTTGTGAAGCCGTACTTTCAGCGGCATCTGGAGCTTCAGCAGGAGCAGCGGCGCTTTGCAGACCTGTCGGGAACGCC
>CALWXI010000055.1 GCA_944385455.1 uncultured Oscillospiraceae bacterium
TCTTTTTGAATTAGATTATGAAACTACATTAAAAAAAGTAACTAAAAGAAGTTCAATAGAAACTATCGCAAAAAAAGCAGAAGAAAGAAAAATATTATGACATTTTGGCTATATAATTAATGAAGAAACAGCAGTTGGACAAAGAGAAAGGCGGTGCTTAGAATATAAGCATGTAAAAACCAAGTGGAAAGTACGAAAAACTGAGAAAAATTTAACAAATATGGGGTGATGCAGATGTGGAATGCGTGTTTCGTGGACAGCAGGTACTCCATGACGCCTGCGGAGGTGGATGCGCTGGTGAAGGCGTACGGAGACGTGGGACTGCATGTGGAATTGGCGGATCTGCATACGGAGGATGAGATCATCGCCCGCTGCGGTGAGGCCGACGTGCTCTTGTGCAACGGGAATCCGCCCGTCACCAGACGGGTGCTGGAGGCGCTGCCCCGGGTGAAGGTGGTCCAGCGGTTCGGGATCGGCGTCAATTCCATCGACCTGGCCGCCGCCGCGGACTGCGGGGTGCTGGTGCTGAATCAGCCGGGCATCTCCGTGCAGGAGCTGTCCGTCCACACCACGGCGCTGATTCTGGACCTGCTGCGCAACGTCACCTATTACGACCGGGGGATCCGGCAGGGGGAGTGGCGCAAGGCCAAGGGGATCCCGTGTCCGCCCATGGCGGATCAGGTGCTGGGCCTGTATGGGTTTGGAGGCACGTCCCGCCTGCTGTACCGGATCTTCCGGGACGGGTTCGGGGTCAAGCGGATCATCGCCTGCGATCCCTACCTCACCAGGGAGGACCTGCCGGAGTACGACGTGGAGCTGGTGTCCTTTGAAACGCTGCTGCGCGAGTCGGACATCCTTTCCATCCATGTGCATTTGAACGACGAGACCCGCCACAGCTTCGACTACGCGGCGTTTCAGAAGATGAAGCCCAGCGCGCTCATCATCAATGTGGCCCGGGGCGGGGTGATCTGCGAGCCGGATCTCATCCGCGCCTTGCAGGAGGGAAAGATCCGGGGCGCCGGACTGGATGTGTATGAGCAGGAGCCGCTGCCCGCCGACAGTCCCCTCGTGGGGATGGACAACGTGGTGCTGACCTGCCACAGCGCGTTTTTGGGGATCAACTCCCGGCGCCTGCTCCACAAGCAGCTCATCGAGCAGATGGCGCAGATCATCTCCACCAACTCCGTCTCCGCCGTGCCGGTGGCGAACAAGGGCGTCGTTTCCAAGATCCCGGCGTTTCAAATCGTGTGAAAGCAGCGAAAGCAGCTGGAGTGAACAGGAAAGGAGCATTGTACTATGAGCATCGGATGCAGGATCCACACCAAAATGAACCGTCCGCCCCGGGAGCTGGTGGAGCGGTTCCGGGGGCTGCCGGTGGCCAACATCGACGACTGCATGAACCGCACCGCGGCGCTGCGCCACGACATCCATCCCATCAACAAAGCGCCCCTGCTGGGAACGGCGTTCACCGTGAAGGTGGCGGAGGGCGACAATCTCTTCTTCCACAAGGCCATGGACATGGCCCAGCCCGGAGACGTGTTCATGATCGACGCCGGCGGCGATCCCAACCGCTCCATTTTCGGCGAGATCATGGTGCGCTACTGCGCCAAGCGCGGCATTGCCGGCATCGTGGTGGACGGCAGCATCCGGGACAGCGATTCCATCTCCCAGATGGACTTCCCCGTCTACGCCAAGGGCGTCACGCCCAACGGGCCCTATAAAAACGGTCCCGGCGAGATCGGCGGCGCGGTGACGGTGGGCGGCATCATCGTCCACCCCGGCGACATCGTGGTGGGCGACGCGGACGGCGTGATTGTGATCCCGCCGGAGGAGGCGGAGGCGCTGGCGGAGAAGGTCCGGGCCTTCAATGAAAACGAGGCCGTCACCATGGAGCGGATCGCCCGGGAGGGCGCGATGCCCAGGCCCTGGGTGGAGCAGAAGATGGAGGCCCTGGGCGTGGAGTATGTAGACTGAATCCCGGAAGGGAAGAAAACGACACGAAAAGCTTCAGCGGAAAAAGGAGGACTGACATGAAACGTAGAATTGCTTTGGCTCTTGCGGTTGTGATGATGCTGATGCTGGGCCTGGCCGGCTGCGGCGGCGCGGAGCAGGAGGAAGCGCCTCCCGCGGAGACCGGCGGAGCCGCAGGCGGCGGCGATACCGGCGATTGGCCCAACGAGGGCACCATCCGGCTCATCTGCGGCTTCTCCGCCGGCGGCTCCTCGGACCTGATGTGCCGGATCTTTGCCGACGCCCTGGGCAGAGAGCTGGGCCAGACCGTGGTGGTGGAGAACGTCCCCGGCTCCGGCGGACACGTCTCCTGGAGCACCATGATCAACGACACGGAGCCTGACGGCTACACCCTCTGCGTCATCAACTCCCCCGGCATCTGCGTGTGCAAGGAGCAGACGGAGAATCCCCGGGACTACAACCACACCGACTTCGACCTGCTGGGCAACCACGTCACCGACTACGGCACCATCTGCTGGAAGACCGACGAGACCCGCTGGACGGACCTGGCCTCCCTCATCGAGTACGCCAAGGAGCACGAGCTGCTCTACGGTACTTCGCAGATGACCATCGGCGGTGACGACTATGCCTTCGCGGAGATGATGAACGCCGCCTTCGGCACCAAGTTCTCCGCGGTGATCACCGAGGGCTCCAAGGACAACGAGGTCCTCATGCTCAACGGCAGCTGCGACATCCTCATCGGCAACATCGGCGACACCCTGACCGGCCAGCAGAGCGGCTCCTTCGTCATCGGCGCCGTGGCTGCGGCGGAGCGTCAGGACCTGATCCCGGATGTGCCCACCGTCGCGGAGGTGACGGGCCAGGAGATCGTCAGCTTCTCCGCCCGGGGCTACGCCACGGCGCCCGGCACCGACCCCGCCATCCTGGCCAAGCTGCGTGAGGCCACGGAGGCGGCCATCCTCAATCCCGATACCATTGAACAGATGAACGCCATGGGCTGCGTCACCGAGTTCGTGACGGCGGAGGACGACAGCTACCTGAACTATATGAACGAGGTCCGGGAGCTGTATCTGGGGATCTTCGGGCTGGAGATGGTCCCGGACTGAGCGTCCCCCGGAAAATTCATGCGGCCCGCAGCGCGTATTTCAGCAGGGACAGGGCCGGCGCCCTGTCCCTGCTTTCAGAAAGGAGAGTACTATGTCGCCAAAAGTACGCGAATCCGTCATCACCACCGTGGTGATGCTGGCAGTTTTCGGATTTTTGTTCACGCAGACGCTGGGCATGCCGGATTCTCCGGCCCTGTTTCCCCGGATGTGCCTGGCGCTTTTGAGCATTCTCACCGTCATCATGCTGTACCTGGACGTGCGGAAGTACGGCAAGGACCACGAGGCGCAGGGCGGGGTGCACTGGAAGGAGATCGCCCTGCCCCTGCTGGCCTTTGCGGGCGTCGTGGTGTACGCGGTGCTCTTTGACCTGTTCGGCTATTTCATCGCCACCGCCATCATGCTGGTGGGATTCATGATCGCGCTGAAGGTCAAGCCCTGGTGGCTGATCCTGGCGATCATCGCCGGATACGGCCTGTTCATCTATCTGATGTTTGTGGTTTGGCTGAAGGTCAATATCTAGGAGGGGAGGAAACACTATGTCTCTGACTGAGATGCTAATGGGCGCAATCGCGCAGCTGTTCACCTGGGAGTGTCTGTCGGTCCTGATCATCGGCGTGGTGGCGGGCATGATCGTGGGCGCCCTGCCGGGCCTGTCCGCCTCCATGGCGGTGGCGCTGCTGGTCCCCCTGACGTTCCAGATGGAGCCGGCGCCGGGCCTCATCATGCTGACGGCGGTCTACACCTCCGCCATCTACGGCGGCAGCGTCACCGCCTGCCTGATCCACACCCCCGGCACGCCGTCCTCGGCCGCCACGGCCCTGGACGGGTTCCCCCTGACCAAGCAGGGGCAGGGGCTCAAGGCGGTGGGGATCTCCACCATCTCCTCCATGATCGGCGGCACGGCTTCCGCCATCGCCCTGCTGCTCATCGCGCCGCAGCTGGCAAAGGTCTCCCTCTGGTTCAGCTCTTTGGAGTATTTCCTGCTGGCCTGCTTCGGCCTGACCATCATCGGCTCCATGTCCGGCGACAACATGGCCAAGGGCCTGATCTCCGGCGCGCTGGGCCTGTTCTTCGGCACCGTGGGACTGGACCTGCTCACCGGCTATCCCCGGTTCACCTTCGGGATCATTCCCCTGGAATCCGGCATTCAGCTGGTCCCGGCGATGATCGGCCTGTTCGCCATCTCCCAGGTCATGGTCTCCGTGGAGGAGCTGCGGGGCGGCCAGACCAAGATCCTGGAGGGCAATATCAAGGACCTGGCGGTGGGTTCTCCCTGGCCCAGCCGGAAGGAAATGAAGCAGATCATGCCCACCATCGGGATCTCCACGGTCCTGGGCATCCTCATCGGCATCCTGCCCGGCACCGGCTGCGACATCGGCTCCTGGGTGGCCTACAACGGCGCGCAGAGGCGCTCCAAGCACCCGGAGAAGTTCGGACACGGCGCCATTGAGGGCATCGCCGCCTCCGAGAGCGCCAACAACGCCGTCACCGGCGGCGCGCTGATCCCCATGCTGACGCTGGGCATCCCCGGCTCCGGCACCTGCGCCATCATGCTGGGCGGCATGATGATCCAGGGCCTCACCCCCGGCTATGAGCTGTTCACCAAGCAGGGCGAGATCACCTACGCCATCATCCTGGGCTTCCTGCTGGCCAACATCCTGATGGGCGTTCTGGGCATGCTGGTGGCCAAGTACGTGGTGCGGATCTGCGTGATCCCCAACGCCATCCTGATCCCGCTGATCATCGGTCTTGCCACCATCGGCGCCTACGCCATCCAGAACAGCAGCTTCGACGTGACCATCATGCTGGTGTTCGGCCTCATCGGCTACTTCGCCCGGAAGCTGGGCTTTGCCACGGCTCCCATGATCCTGGGCATGATTCTGGGTCCCATGGCGGAGAAAAACTGGACCCAGACGCTTCTGATCTGCCGCGGCGACCTGCTGGGTTACTTTTTCTCCCGGCCCATCTCCATCCTCCTGTTCGTGATGGTGGTGGCGGGTCTGTTTACCCCTGTGTTCATGCGCTTTTTCAACAAAAAGACCATGGGCGACCCCGACGCGGCGTCCAAGGAGGATTGAACCGCGCGGCCTGGAGCGAAGAGGCGCGGCGCAGAGACGGAAATGGAGGAAAGCATGGAAAAGATTGCGCTTCTTGGGACGTTTCCGAAAGACGGCCTGCGGCAGATGGAAGAGGCCTGCCGGGGACGGTACGAGCTGGTGCTGTGCACGAAGCCGGAGGAGGTCCCGCGGGCAAAGGGCGCGGCCTACGTGGTGCTGCGGGGCATCCCCATTGGCCCGGCGGAGCTGGACATCCTGGGGCCGGAGGTCAAGCTGTATCACCGTTGGGGCGTGGGCTACGATACCGTGGATGTGGAGGAGGCCGGACGCAGGGGGATCCCCGTGGCGATTTCCACAGGAGTCAACGCCCAGGCGGTGGCTGAGCTTGCGGTGCTGCTGATGCTGGCGGGGGAACGGAGGCTGTTCGACCTGGAAAAGCGTGCCCGTCAGGGCGCGGCCTGGAAGGAGGACATCACGGATGACTGTTATCTTCTCTCCGGAAAGCGGGTGGGCCTTCTGGGACTGGGCAACATCGGCGGCAGGGTCTGCGGCATGGTCCGAAGCTTTGGCGCGGAGGTGTCCTACTACGATCCATTCCGCGCCGCTCCCCAGCGGGAGCGGGAGCTGGGGGTCACATACCTGTCCTTTGAAGAGGTGATCGCCGGCTCGGACATCGTGAGTCTGCATCTGCCGCTGATGCAGAGCACTCATCATATCATCGGCGCAGAGACCTTCCGCAATATGAAACCCACGGCGCTGCTGGTGAACACGGCGCGGGGCGGCATCGTGGACACAGACGCGCTGGTGGCGGCTCTGGAGCAAGGCGAGATCTGGGGGGCCGCTCTGGACACCACCGAGGAAGAGCCGCTTCCCGCGGACCATCCCCTGTTCCGAATGGACCGGGTCATCGTGCTGCCGCATGCGGGGGGAAGCACCCGGGATCTGAATGCCGGTATGGTGGCGTGCATTCTGCGCAATATCCGGACGGTGGAGGAGGGAGGACGCCTGGAGCGCCGCTTCCTGGCCAACGCCGCATTCTTTGATGGACCATGACGTGCCCGCTGCGGCGCGCGGGCGCCGGAAGCATGGCGGCAGGACGCGGCGGAGAAATGACGGATCGGGGGGAGGATGATGGAGCCGCGGGGGAAGGGGACATTGCTGATCCTGCTCTCCGCATTTTCCTTTGCGTGGATGAGCGTATTCGTGCGCCTGGCGGGCGACCTGCCGTTTTTTGAAAAGGCGCTGTTCCGCAATGGCGTGGCGCTGGCAGCGGCCGGCGGCGTGCTGCTGGCCTCCAAAAAGCGGCCGAGGGTCCCGCGGCGGGGCCGGGGACCCTTGGCGTCCCGGGTCATCTGCGGTATGATTGCGGTGTTTTGCAACTTCTACGCCATTGACCGCCTGATCCTGGCCAGCGCCAATTCCCTGAACAAGCTGGCGCCGTTTTTTGCCGTCGTCTTTGCCGCGCTGTTTTTGAAGGAGCGGGTGGATGGGATGCAGATCGCCTGTATTCTGACGGCCTTTGCCGGAAGCCTGTTTCTGATCGTGCCCACCATGGAAACGTTGGGATTTCCCTGCATTGTAGCGATTCTGGGGGCTCTGGCATCCGGAGGGGCGTTTGTCTCGCTGCGGGCGCTCCAGCGGGTGGAAGCAGTGGATGCATCCGTCATCGTATGGTATTTCTCCCTGTCCACCACGGCAGCGGCGCTGATCCCCACGTGCTTATTCTGGGAACCCATGACACTGCGGCAGCTGGCGTGCCTGCTGCTGGCGGGAACGGCCTGCGCCTTTGGACAATATGCCCTGACCAATGCCTACCGCTATGCGCCGCCGCGGGAGATCTCCATCTACGACTGCACGCAGATCGTGTTCTCCGGCATATTGGGATATGTGTTTTTCCGGCAGGTGCCGGATATATACAGCGTGATCGCGTATGTTCTGATCGTGCTGGCGTCGGCGGTTCCGCTGCTTCACGGAAGGAGAGCGCGTGCACGGCGGTGCTGTGGGCTGAAAGGAAAGTGAGTACGCATGCATGGAGATATCTGTGTCTTTCAGGATTTTCTGACCCCGGTCCACCGGGCCCGTATTGATGCGGCATCCGATGCGGCGGGAATGAAGGTCCATTACTTTACAACAGATCAATTCGAGGAGGCTCGGGCGTGCGTGCAGCACTGCGAGGTCCTCTATACCGCATCCTCCCGGCTGCTGCGGGCGGCGCCTGCGGGGCTCCGGTGGTGCTGCACGTCCTCGGCGGGCGTGGATGAATACTGCGGGGATCCGGAGATCTTTGCCAATCCCGAATGCCTGCTGACAAATTCCAATGCCTATGGCGTCACCATTGCCGAGCACGTGGTCATGGTCACGCTGATGCTGCTGAGGCGGATGCCGGAATATGCGGAGAGCGCGCGCCTGCGCCTCTGGGCGCCGCCCCGTCCCGTCCGCTCCATTCGGGACAGCGCGGTCACGATCCTGGGGGCGGGCGATATCGGGGGGCATGTGGCCAGACGTATGCGGGGGATGGGAGCGGCCAGAATCGTGGGCGTCAGCCGCAGCGGAAGAGCGCGGGAGGATGTCTACGACGCGGTGTATGCCATCGAAGCCCTGGAGAGCCTTTTGCCGGAGACGGAGATCTTGGTCATGGCGCTGCCCGCCACGCCGGATACCGCCGGCATCCTGAGCCGGTCCCGCATTGCGCTGCTGCCGGAGACGGCCTGCGTCGTCAACGTGGGCCGGGGAAGCGCGGTGGATCAGCCGGCGCTGGCAGAGGCATTGAATGCGGGACGGCTCGGCGGCGCTGCGCTGGATGTGACGGTGCCGGAGCCGCTGCCGCCGGAAGATCCGCTGTGGCAGGCGCGGAATCTGGTGCTGACCCCCCATGTGTCCGGGAATCTGACGTTGGGGTATACCTGTGACCGCAATGTGGAGATGTTTTGCGAAGATCTTGCCAACTATGCCGCGGGCCGGAAGCTCGCGCACCTGGTGGACCGCTCCCGCGGCTATTGAAGGCGGCATGCCGGCTCCTTCTTCTGAAGAGAGCTGTTTTTCAAGATCACGGACCAGAAAACGCCGGAGCAGCGTTCACGCTGCTCCGGCGTTGGTGCCGGCGGCGATCTCCATATCTCTATATCTCCTGGCTTCGGCCCTGCTTTGGGACCTCCATCATGAGCTGCCGCATATTCATCGGCGGCAGACAGGACTGATTCCGGCACACATAGAAGGTGGTTTCATTGTTCAGCAGCCGATATCCCTCCAGTGGATGCTCCAGGATCTTGACGATGGCATCGGAGGGCAGCACGAACGGAAGACCGCTCAGATCTTCCCCGTTGGGAACCACGGTGATCAGGGGCGGTGGTTCCAGAAAATCCGACAGCGCCATTAAAAACATGGAAGATCCGGCGGGAAATGGTTCCGCCTCTCCTGCCATGTAGGCAAACTGCTTGTTCAGAATGTTCTCCGTGTCTGGATCCGGAAGCAGCGCGTTCAACCGTACAAGAACATATGCCATGAGGGAGTTGCCGCTGGGCACCGCCCCGTCGTAGCACTCCTTCGGACGAAAAAGCAGAGGTTCGTTCTCCGTGCCGCTGAGATAGAAGCCGCCATGTTCCGAATCCCAGTACTGGACGGCGGTTTCCCTGGTCAACTGTACCGCGCGGCAAAGAAATGTGCGTTCCAGCGTGGCATCATACAGAGAAAGCAGGGCAAACATATAACTCGCGTAATCATCCAGAAAACCGTGCGCACCCAGCCTGCCGTCCCGAAAGCTTGCATAAAGCGTGTTCTGACGGCACAGGCTGGTTTCGATAAAACCTTGGGCCTTTTTTGCGGCCTCCAGATATCCGGGTTTCCGGCTGCATCGATACAGACGGCACAGCGCCGCGATCATGAGAGCGTTCCAGGCTGTCAAAATTTTGTCGTCCGTATGCAGATGGGCGCGTCCCCGGCGGTATTCCCGCAGGAGTGGCAGAAAGGGGTCGAAGCGCTCATCCGTCAGTTTTTCCGCGCGGAGAAGATTGGGGATGCTTTTGCCTGCAAAATTCCCCGATTTTGTAATGCCGAACCGTTGGCAAAAAGCGGCGCCGCCGGCCTGCCCCAGCAGTCCGATGATTTCCTCCGGGGTAAATACATAGTACTTCCCTTCCTCGCCGTCGCTGTCCGCATCCTGGGCGCTGTAAAAGCCTCCGTTTGGAGAGGTCATTTCCGTGAGAATATAGGAGGCTGTCTTTTGCGCGGCTTCCAGATAAAATGACCGCCCCGTGAGCTCATGGGCTTTGCAGTAGGCGAGGATCAGCAGAGCGTTGTCATAGAGCATCTTCTCAAAGTGGGGGACAAGATAAGAACGGTCCGTGGAATACCGGCAGAATCCGTATCCGATGTGATCAAATAAGCCGCCGGCGTACATCTTTTGAAGGGTCGTCTCCGCCATGTTCAGGGCTTGGCGGGTACCGTGCTTCTCGTATTGCTGCATCAGGAACAAAAGATGATGCGGCGCGGGAAATTTCGGCGCGCCGCCGAAGCCGCCGAACGACGCATCAAAATTCTGCGTATGCCATTGCAGGGCCGCGTCCAGCAGAGCTTCCTCTGCTTGTGACGCAGGAGCATGATGCTGATGGAATGCCGCCGCGATCTCGTCCGCGGAGCAAAGAAGGGCCTCCCGCCGGTCCTTCCATTTCTGTTGGATCATGAGCAGCAGTTCCTTGAGTCCGATCGACCCGTGCCGGGCGGTTTTTGGGAAATAGGTTCCCGCGAAAAACGGTTTCTGCTCTGCGGTCATAAAAATACTGGTGGGCCAGCCCCCGCTTCCGGTGAAAGCCTGACAGACCGCCATATAAACGCTGTCAATGTCGGGGCGCTCTTCCTTATCTACCTTGACGGACACGTAGTATTTGTTCAAGATACCGGCAATTTCAAGATCCTCAAAGCTTTCATGGGCCATGACATGGCACCAGTGGCAGGTGCTGTCGCCAATGCGCAAAAAGATGGGCTTATCCTCTGGCCTTGCCTTGGAAAAGGCCTCCTCGCTCCGGGGGTACCAGTCCACCGGATTGTCCGCGTGCTGGAGAAGGTATGGGCTTGTCTGATTTTTCAGATGATTGCTCAAGTCCTCACCTCAGTTTTTCAGATTCCCCGTTGCCGGGTTGTCGATCAGCTTCCCGTCCTCGGTGAAACGGGAGCCGTGACATGGGCAATCCCAGGTGTGTTCCATGGGATTCCATTTCAGCGCGCAGCCCAGATGGGGACAGCGTTTGGCGGCGGGCGTCAGCAGGCTGGCCGCCGCCTCAAACCCGTTGACGGCCAATTGGGGGTGAAGAAGGGAACGCGCGGGCGAAAATACCTCCTCATACGGGTTTTTCTTCCCCTGCACAAGATCACAGAGGATCATGGCGGACACCATGGAAGCGGTCATTCCCCACTTGTTGAAACCAGCCGCCACATACATGCCGTCCACATCCGGCGCGGGCTGAAGGGCTATGACATAGGAGCGGTGCTGGTACAGCTTGAGAAAATAACTGCCGTGCTTGTTGAGAAAAGGAAAGTGGGTAGTCACGATGATCTTCCTGGCACGGATCCGGCCGTGATTTGTCACGGCCGTGGTGCCCCTCAGCTCACACACCCGTGTGTGCTCATGAATGTGCAGGTTCTTTGCAATGCCGGAGACGAATTTCAGCGGATGAAACTGTGCCTGATTGGGGAATCTGACCGCGCCGGCCACGTGAAAAGGAAGCGGGAGCTTGTCTGCAAATTCAGCCGGAAAGCCCAGCTTTTCCAGGGCTTCCAGTTCCCGCTCGATCTTGCGCCGGTCGTCCACAGAGTAGGCGTAGGCCGCCTTTTCCTCAAAGCCGCAGTCCATATGCCGGCACAATTCTCGGTATGCCTGAAGCGCTGCCTCATTGGCGGCAAGACATTGCTTTGCGCGCCGAACGCCAAACTTGGAAATCAGCCTGCTGTAAATCAGCCCGTGCTGGCTGGTAATCTTGGCGGTGGTGTTTTGCGTGATGCCCCCGCATACTGTTTCCGCTTCCGCCAGGACATAAGGCACACCGGCGCAATGCAGCTGATAGGCACACAGAACGCCCGCCATGCCGCCGCCGATGATCAGCACATCGGTGTTCAGATCTCCGTCCTGGGCCGGAAAGCGGGGCGGCTTCCAAGTTTGCTCCCATAGTGATTCCATATCCTTCTCCCCAATGCTGCGATGATGGTTTTGGTGCTAGTGTGATCCAAAAGGAGAAAAGTATGTCCTTTCCTGTTTCCTCATGTACCCAGGGAAGGTGGAAGGGCATCTTCCGTGCGGGGGAACGAAAAGGCGAATGAGACAAATGGAAACCATGGACGCCCCGGATTCCCGGTGGGGAGACGGCGGGCGCATGCTTTGGCTTCCGGAGCGGAAGGCTACCATGGCGAAGTGCGGCCGCACCCGTATGTCTGCTCCGCCAGCTCCCAGTTTACCACGTTCCACCAGCCGTTGATATAGTCCGCTCTCTTGTTATAGTGCTTTAAATAATACGCGTGTTCCCACACGTCTAAATTGAGGAGCGGCTTCCCGATGCCTGTGGGAGTTTCCTGATTGGCGGTGGTCACGAGGCAAAGCCCCCGCTTCCCGTTGACCAGCCACGCATATCCCGAGCCGAAAACGGACAAGGCCGCCTCTGTGAATTTTTCCCGAAAAGCGTTCAGGGAACCGAACCTGCGGCCGATGGCCGCGGCCAGAGCTCCTTCGGGCGCTTTTTTTCCATCAGGGCACATACCGTGGAAAAAGAATCGGTGGTTATATACTCCGCCGGCATTGCGGGCAATCGCCACGCAATCCTTGCCCGGCGTTTGCCCGGCGGTACAAATGAGCTGCTCCAGGGTCAATGCCTGAAGCTGAGGGCGTGTTTTCAGGAGGCCGTTCAGGTTGTCTATATAAGCTTTCAGATGCCTGTCGTGATGCAGCTGCATCGTCTTTTCGTCTATATATGGCTCCAACGCATCATACGCATACGGCAGCGGCGCGTTTTCAAATGGATAATGGTTGTTCAAGGCGATCCCTCCTTTGTATGCAGTATATGCGGACAAAGGAAATTTGCGCCCATGCGGCTGACTGGATTTGCCGGCCGGTTTGAAGACGTGTTTGCGAAGACTGTGATCGGCTGCGGAGCCGCGGCGTGAGCGCGCTCTGACTTAAAAAAGCCGGGGCAAGCGATACATGGCTTGCTCCGGTTTGGAAGGGGCGGTTAAAATCGATATTTTGAAATCTCGAAAAGGGATAGGAGAACCACCCAACCGGCCTTCTGGCCGGCGGCGTCTTTGCGCCGTACGAGCGTTTTGCCGCAGGCAAAACCTCGGCGCAGGCGGAATTCACTTCCGCCGAGCATTTGAAACACCGAAGGGTGGAGCGGGCCTTTAGCCCGCGAAACCCAAAAAGAAAGACACGCTGAAAGGGTTAAGCCCCATAGGTACACAATGTGAACCTATGGGGCTTAAGCCGTGGATGGGGAAAGGGCACTGCAGAACAAGTTTCTGCAGTGCCTTTTTATTTGAAAGTACTCTCATCTGCTCAATAAGAGCATTTCGTTCCTTGGATATCTGATTCCATGATCGAGCACATTTTGCCTCTGGAGAATCTAAAAACCAACTTGGGTTATATTTGTGACCTCTACTGTTTCCCATCCTGTCCAGCGGAATACCTTATAAAGCCGTCCGCCTTGCAGATAGTAGATGTAATTCCCATCTACGACAAAGGATGTAATGGAACCCACATCTGCCAGCAGTTCGTCCACCGTCGGTTCATGGTCAAATAGCCCCCAAAAGGTCGCCATGTTATCTGAGCCGGTGCTGAAGTAAAGCCGTGTGGAGAAATTCTTTAAGTCGATTCGGTAAATCTGAAAGCCATCTCCCACCTCGCCGCTGGAGGCATAATAACAGGCATCCTCATCAACGTAGATGCTGGAGATCGCCCCGGATTGTCCAAAGGGATTACGGGTCAGCAGGATAGCCTCGCCTGTGGCCTTGCTGGTCGCAGTAATGGTGTTCTCCACCATATCAAGTTCTACCGTGTAGGCGCTGTTTTCTCCCTTGGACGCATCGGCCAGAAAATCATGCGTAATCTCACTGGAATTGCTGTGCCCGCAGCCAGTCAATGAAACGGTCATGCAGAGTATGAGCACCGCTGTCAGGACCGGGCGG
>CALWXI010000056.1 GCA_944385455.1 uncultured Oscillospiraceae bacterium
TGCCGGACGCTGGTGGCCGGCAAGAAACTGACGGGCATCTCCGGCACCGGCACGGTGCGGATCTACAACGCCACCTCCCGGCTGATCCAGGCGGAGGCCCAGGCGCTGAAAAACGGGCAGGATCTGCGGCACACCCTGATCTCCAATCTGGATGATCCGGACAACCCCAGCAACCAGCGGATCTCCGTCACCGGCGTCAGCTTCGATGACCTGACCCTGGCAGACTGGGAGGCCGCCAAACTGGGGCAGATCGAGGCGCCCTTTACCTTTGAGGACTTTGACGTTCTGGACAGCTGACAGGGGGAATGAACATGGAACAGGAGATGACCGCACAGACAACCTGTGCCGACCCTTCCACCCTGGATCTGCTGTTGGGAGCGGACATCGTTTCCATCAAAAAGAACCTGCCCACCGCCCGGTATGAGATCCCGCGGCTGAGCGAGGCCGCAGGCGTGCCGGTGGTATTCACACTGCGTGCCCTGTCCTATGGCCGGGTACAGGAGTTCAAGCGCCTGACGGAGGAAGCGGACATCCAGATCCTGCTGGCAGGCTGCGCGGACCCGGATCTGAGGGCAGCGGCTTTGCAGGAGAAGTTCCAGGGGGTGACCCCGGCAGAGTCGCTCAAGGCCATGCTGCTGCCGGGGGAGATCGCCGACCTGGCTATCGCAGTGGAAAAGCTGTCCGGCTACCGGCGGACCACCATTGAAGAAGTAAAAAACGGCTGAGGGAGGCGGAGGACCCGGAACTGGGCCTTGCATATTATCTGTATGCAGTCCACGGGGTGCTGCCGGGGGATTATTACCGGCGGAGCCAGGGCGAAAAAGACCTGATCTGGGCCTTTGCCTCCTATGAGGCGGAACAAAAGAGCGGGAAGCGCTTGCCGCGCTTCCCGCCCAGGACCAGGCACAGGAAATGATACTGCTTGAAGTGAGAAGCCGAAATGGAACAGCCGCTCCCGCGCGGGCGGGAACGGCCGGAGTGAACCGACAGGATCAGCGGAGCATGATGGCAATCAGCTTAATCCCGAAGTAAAGGCTTCCAAGCACACCAATTCCAATCAAAATGAGAAACTGACGATTTGTCATGCGGCATCTCCCTCTTTTGCTTCATCATAGCACATGGTGAAAATACGTGTCAAGAAAGCGGGTGATCGTATCCCAAACGATTCCATTTTTTACAAGGCGGACGACCCACATCCCGCGTCCGTGGAGCAGGCGACCCAGGCGGCGCAGGGCCTCTCCGCAGCGGCGGGCGGCGCAGAAGATTCCCTTCAGGACGCGCTGAATGTAACGGGCAGCGCCCGGCAGGCCGCGGGAGAGGTGAAGGCCGTGACCCGGCAGATCGCGGCGGCTGACGCGGCGGGGGCGGGACTGTCCGGCACCATGGGGAAACTGATCCAGACCGGCGGCATAGCCATGGCCGCCAATACAGCGGGAGATCTCGCGGGCGCGTACTTCGGCAGCGCCCACGGCGACGCGGCAGGAACCATCGCCTCCGGTGCGGCATCTGCCGCGCTTACCGGCGCGGCCATCGGCGGACTGCTGGGCGCGCTGGGCGGGGCCATCCAGACGTATGAAAAGCAGGACGAGGCCTACAAGGACTGGTACCAGGGTCTCTATGAGCACGCGGGGAGCGAGACGGACCGGATGCTGACAGCGGGCCGCTCCTTTGCCCAGGAGACTCTGGGTCAGCCGGAGGCGGAGCTGAACGCCCTGCAGGGAACGCTGGACACCGCCGGAGGCGAGGGATATTCTCAAAGAGGTACTTATGGATAACCTGCAGAGAGGAAAAAGTCCCAGCCTCCAGCTGATCCAGCAGGCCCTTCTCAAACAGCGCGACCGCTTTCTTTTTGCTGATCCGTTCCTCCTCGCGGGCAAGGTCGGCAGAGGATGCGAGTCCCAGTTTATTCTCGAGCGCCATGCCAATACCTCCTTTGCCTAAATGAAAACAAAAGGCAATTGATGGACAACGCCTTGTTCTCCCGAATGCCCCTGTTGCTGTAGTGGGGAACCGCCATGCTGACCAACACATGGTCATGCCCGATGATGCCCAGGTGGCCCACCAGCGTCCAGTTGGGTTTGCCGTCCACCATGGCTCCCACGACCACCAAGGGAGCGGGATACAGAGCCAGTACAGAACCGATGTTCTTCTTCATAAAAAATACCGCCTTTCTCCGGTCACACGCCGGACTTTACATACATGGTCTCATCCGGGAGCCGCTCCATGGTGGTCTCCTCGTCCCATCCCGGGATCATTGTGATCGCCATATGCGGCAGACCCGCCGCCTCCTTCCTATCTGCCAGTTACAGCCCCAGCCCGTCCAACCAGGCAGTCACTTCACTCTGTGCATCCCCGAGGGTGCGCTCGGTGAAGGAGATGCCATCCAGGATCGACGCTCCTGCCACACTCTCCTCCAGCCCGGACAGACTGCTTCCAAAACCGCCGCTGGCGCTGGTGTTGAAGGGAACCAGCGTCTTACCGCTCCAGTCATAAGACTCCACGAAGGTATAGACCGCCATGGGCGCGTCGCTCCACCAGTTGGGGTAGCCGACGAAGACTGTGTCATACTGGTCCCAGTTCTCTACCCGGCCTGCCAGCTCCGGACGCGCGGTGTCTGCCTGTTCCTGCCGGGCGATGTCCAGAAGTTCGTTGTAGTCGTCCGTGTACGGGGCCGCCGGGGCGATCTCAAACAGATCTCCGTCCGTCTCCTGCTGGATAATCCGCGCCACCTGCTCCGTGTTGCCGGACCAGGAAAAGTAGGCGATGAGGACGGAACCGGCATCCCCGGCATCAGGTGTTTCGCTCTTGGACGGTTCTACCGCTGGTGCTTCCGATTCAGAGGGGAAAGGTGTTTCCACCGGTGCGGAGCCGCCGCTGGAAACAGGCGGCTGGCCGATATTCTCCTGATCTCCGGCGCTGCCGCAGGCGGCCAGGGAAAAGGCCGCTGCCAGGGCCAGGAACAGAGAGGTCCATTTTCTCATTGACAATCTTCCTCCTTATGGTCTTTCCGTCTTCTTTCTCAGTTCATGGCGCAGGTAGTCCAATCGTTCCAGCTGACGCTCCCGGAAATGGATCTCATCCAGAGCGGCGGTCCGCTTTTGGTTGAGCATCTGAAGCCGCGCCATGCCGGAATCCTCCTGCTCCAGTAAGAGGCGCATATAGGTCTCCACTTCTTCCGTGGTAAAACCGATGTCATGCAGGGTCATGATGGTGCTGAGGCGTTCCAGATCCGTATCGTCATACTGCCAGGCACCCATGACTTTTTTTACCGCGCCGCACAGGCCCCAGCTTTCGTACTCTCTCAATACGTTCATTGGGATCTGGTACCGCTCACTCGCCTCTTGTATTGTCATACCGTCACTCCCATGCGGAAAATTGCAGACATTCTGGATGCTTCTAATGTAATATCACACGCAAAAAATGTCCAATACCTATTATGGATAACGAAAAATACAATTTGACTATTTTTAATTCATCGGTTATGAACCGCCTGCCGCTGCCTGCCATGCATCCTTTCCATGGCAATGCAGAAAAAAATGCCCCCTGCACCCGCAAAAAAGCAGGCGTCCCCGTCAGGACGCCTGCTTTCCAAGCCGGACCCGGTAAAATATTATTGAACATCCATCATGGATTTCCAGAAATATGGTTCTCGTATTTTTGAACAAAGGCGATAAAGGCGGATGCTGTGGGGGAAAACGCCTCCCCCTTTTTCCAGACAAATACGGTATCGGACTCCATCCGCGGAGAGAGGGGAAGAAAGCGAAGCCCCTGATAGTCACAGTCTAGCTTCAAGGTGATAAACACGCCGATCCCCCGTTTGACCAAAAGCGTCATATTGTACGGAAGATTTCCGCTGACGGAGATCCTGACCTGCTCTGCGGCGGGACCAAGCCAGCGGCTGAATTCCTGCCGCACCAATTCCCGCCGGGTCAAAATCAGAGATTTTCCCACCAGATCCTGCGGGGAAATGCAGTCCTTTTCCGCACAGACATCCTCCTCGCTGACAAGGGCGCCCCACTGCTCCTTGACCGGAAAGCGGACAAAGGAATATTTGCTGATGTTAACGGGCTCCAGCAAAAGGCCGAAATCCAGGATGCCGCGTTCGATCCGCTCTTTGATATTGTCTGCGTTTCCGCTGTAGATTTGAAACTGAACATGGGGATGGAGCTTCTGAAATGCCGCCAGAATATCCGCCAGATGGGACATGGCTTGCAGTTCTCCGCTGCCGATGGAGATCTCCCCAGACAATTCCTCCTCCTTTTGGAGGAATTCCCGCTCTGTCTTGTCCGCCAGATCCACCAGTTCCTGCGCCCTGCGGCGCAGCAGCATTCCTTCATCCGTCAAGATGATCCGGTACTGGCTTCGGCGGAATAATTTGACGCCCAGTTCCTGTTCCAGCTGCATCAGCTGACGGGAAAGCGTGGGCTGCGTCACATGGAGCAGCGCCGCAGCCCGCGTGATGTTTTCCTCTCTGGCCGCGACCAGAAAATATCTCAAAACGCGCAGCTCCATTCTGCTCCCTCCCTTCTCCATGTAAGATACCATACACATTGAAGTTCTGCAAGTCAAAGATGCGCTCTCCGCATTTTTGATTATTAAATCCAAGTATTTCACATTTTTAAGTGGGAGTGATATGCTGTACAAAAATACAGCAGGGGGAATTCTTATGAAATACACACAATTGGGAAATTCCGATCTGAACGTATCCCGCATCTGCATGGGGTGCATGGGATTTGGCGACGCCTCCAACGGCCAGCACAGCTGGACAGTCGATGAAGAACACGCTCGGAAAATCATCAAGCGGGGGCTGGAGCTGGGGATCAACTTTTTCGACACCGCCATCGGCTATCAGAGCGGCACCAGCGAGCAGTATCTGGGGCGGGCTCTGCGGGATTTTGCCAGGCGGGATGAAGTCGTGGTGGCCACGAAATTTCTGCCCCGGACCAACGAGGAGATCGCCGCAGGCGTTTCCGGCCAGGAGCATATCCGCCGCCTGCTGGAGAAGAGCCTGCAGAACCTTGGGTTGGACCATGTGGATCTCTATATCTACCATATGTGGGATTACCAGACTCCCCTCTATGATATCATGGAGGGCCTCAGCCAGATGGTGAAAGAGGGCAAGACCCGGCAGATCGGCATCTCCAACTGCTTCGCCTGGCAGCTGTGCAAAGCCAATGCATTGGCCGAAAAAGAGGGCTTTGCCAAGTTTGTTTCCGTACAGAGCCACTATAACCTGATCTTTCGGGAGGAGGAACGGGAGATGGCTCCCTTCTGCCGGGAGGAAAACATTGCCATGACACCGTACAGCTCTCTGGCCGGCGGGCGGCTTTCCAAGCATCCGGGCGAAACCTCCAAGCGGCTCCAGGAGGACCGTTATGCCCAGCTGAAATACGGCGGCATGGCACGCCAGGACGCCCCCATTATCCAGCGGGTGGCGGAGCTGGCCGACCGGCGCGGCGTTTCCATGACGGAAATCTCTCTTGCCTGGCTGCTCACCAAGGTGACCGCTCCGGTGGTGGGCGCTACCAAACTCCACCACATCGAGGGAGCGGCAAAAGCGGTGGACCTGGAACTGACGGCGGAGGAGCGCGCCTATCTGGAGACCCCCTATGTTCCCCATCCCCTCGTGGGCGTGATGGCACAGAACACGCCGGCCGCCGCGAAGGACTCCCATGTCTGGTCCATCGGAAGTCAGAAAATTGAATCGGCAAACAAGACCGCCGGGAGAGTCAGAAAAAACAATTGATCGTGAAAAGCTTCCACAGTCAGAAGCAGCGGCCCATGTACCTGGGATTGATCCACTTCACATAAACAAGGCACAAGATCCCGTTCAGTGCCAGTCCCACCAGGCCGATGCCCGCTTCCGCCGTCAGGAGGCCGATGACCAGCTGTCCGGCGCAATAGGCAAGCTCCAGAAGGCTGTTCTTCCGCCGCCGGTCCGGATCCTTTTCCAGCATCAGGTTCCGCGCCATCCAGATGGATGCGGCCAGCAGCGGTACCAGCGAAAACCAGAAGGGTCCCCAGTAATTTTCCCGTCCAAGCCGGATCCACCACAGACACTGGGCAGTGCTGTACACCAGTCCCGCCTGGGCGGCGATGGGCAGCAGCGTCAGGTTCCTCCGCAGGATCGGATTTTTCACCGCAGCCGTCCTCACCCGTGGCAGCAGAAGCAGCCACACCCCCGCCGCCGCGCCGGCCAGCAGCAGGGCAAAGAGCCACTCCAGCCGGTGGAATTTCAGAAATCCCGTCAGCCCGGTATAAACCCGGACCCAGTCCGCCCCCGCCGGGGCATAGGACACCACCGCCGGAAACACGGAGCTGAGAATCCCCAGCAGCAGCATTCCCGGCACAGAGATGCCCAGCATCGCCGCGCCGGCCAGCAGCAGGCCCCGTCCGCCGGACTTCCCGGCCGGCGCCGGGGCGGGCCGCGCCTGCTCCTCCCAATCCCGGGCATCATCCAGCAGCCAGTCCGCACTGACACCGAAGTACCGGGCGCAGGGCAGCAGCTTCCCCCCGTCCGGCAGAGCCGCGCCCTGCTCCCAGCGGCTCACCGCCTGCCGGGAAACCCCCAATGCCTCCGCAAGGGCCTCTTGGCTGAGCCCGCGGCCTTTCCGCAGGCGGATCAGCTTTTCGGAAAATGTCATGTCAGTTCCTCCTTTTCCGCCTCCATCCTACCAGAAGCCGCCGGGAAAGTCCACCGCACCGCCGAGACAAGTCCGCAACCAAACGCAACATTTCCTCCCGCCAGCGCTTCAAACGCCCGCGCCATACCTTTTCAAGAAAATTTTAACAGCTCCATCCCCACCCTTCTCTCTCCCGGCGCTTGCCATTTTCCGGAATGGTGGTATGATGGAAACAAGAACACACGACGGAGGGACCCATATGCTGGACATGCTGGATTTTTTGAAGACGGAGGGCGTACAGCCCCGGATCCTCTCGGAGATTGAACGGTTCCGGGGCCAGTTCCCGGCGGAGGGCGCCCTGCAGCGCCGCGTCCCCGTGCCCCGGTATCTCTACTATGGCAGGGAGATCTGGGAGGAAGCCGCCACGGCCCTTTTATGCGGCGAGAACGTGCTGCTGGTGGGACCCAAGGCCACCGGCAAGAACGTGTTGGCGGAGAATCTGGCCGCCGCTTTCGGACGTCCCAGCTGGGACGTATCCTTCTATATCAATACCGACGCCGCCACCCTGCTGGGCACCGACACCTTTGCCGACGGCGCTGTGACGCTGCGCAAGGGACCCATCTACCAGTGCGCCGAGACCGGCGGGTTCGGCATCCTGGACGAGATCAACATGGCAAAAAATGAGTCTCTGGCGGTGCTCCACGCCACGCTGGACTTCCGCCGCAGCATCGACATGCCCGGCTACGAGCGCATCGTTCTCCATGATGCCGCCCGGTTCATCGCCACCATGAACTACGGCTACGCCGGCACCCGGGAGCTCAACGAGGCCCTGGCCTCACGCTTCGTGGTCATTGACATGCCCGCTATTCCCGCCGAGGGGCTCATGAAGCTCATGACCCGGGAGTTTCCGGATCTGCGGCCGGAGTATGGGACCCACTTTGCATCGCTGTTCCAGGACATCCAGAAAAAATGCGACGGCGGCGAGCTTTCCACCAAGCCCCTGGACCTGCGGGGCCTGCTGGCCGCGCTGCGGCTGATCCACGCCGGGCTGGAGGGCAACCGGGCCCTGGAGCTTGGACTGGTAAACAAGTCCTTTGACGATTTCGAGCGGCAGCTGGTGCTGGATGTGATCCGGGCCCGTCTGCCGGAAATCATCCGCCGGGAGGATGTGTTTGCCTGATGGAGATCCTGGACAGCGAAAAGCGCCGGGCCCGGAACCTCATCTGGAACGCCGCCGGCGACTATGATTTTGAGCCGGAGCTGAAAGCCTACGATCAGGACGGCCGGGCGGATCTCTACTGGAACAGCATCATCGGCACCGCCCGGCGGCTCTACGGATCGGACAACCTGCAGCGCCTCTTTGCCGCCCTGGAGGGTCATCCGGACCAGCAGCTTTTCGAGCAGCTGATCTGGCTGGGCCTGGAAAACGCCGCCTTCGCCCGGGAGTCCGCCTGCCGCCCGGCCCTGCCGGCCCTGCGCGTCAGCTATGCCCGGCGGGTGCTGGCGCTGGAGCACGCCCGGCCCATGGACCAGCTGCTGGACGTACTGGAGTCTGCCCACTTCCGTCGGGCCCTTGGGCAGTCTCCCGCCATGACCCCTGGGAACCGGGAGATGCTGGACGCCCTGGAATTCCCCGGCGACCTGGACGGTCCCGCGCTGGCCCGGCGGGCGCTGGACTTCCTGCACCAGTACTTTCACTTTACCCCCGGAGCATCTCCTGCGGAACGCAAGCCGCCCCGGCGCCGTTTTCTTGCCTTCCGCCGCAGCGGCAAGGGGGATCTGCCCGCCGTTCGGGGCTTCGGTTACGGCTACGGAGAGCACACCGTCCCCTCGGATGGCGGCGGAACAGAGGCTGGACCGCCCAAGCGGCGCATCACAGACCTGTCCGTGGCTCAGAGTGAGGCGGCGCTGCAGGCCTACATTCAGAACTTCTTCGGCCCCTCCCTCTACGATCCCCACACCGTCCGGGAGCTGGAGTCGGAACTGTGTGCGGGAGATCACCGGGACTGCCGCCTTTACTATGCCCGGGGAGACGACATGCGGGACGGCGACGTCCGGGGCTATGCCGGTGCCCAGCGCCGGGCGGCCTCCAAGCAGATGGAGAAGAACAAAGCCGCTTACCAGGCCGACCTGGTCCGCCACCGGGCAGGCATCCAGCGCCTCACCGCCCGCATCCAGAACGCCCTGCTGGCCTACCTCCAGCCTGCACCGGTGCGCGCCGCTTCCGGCACCCTGGACCCCGGCCGTATCTGGCGGGGCATCTATCTGGACGACGACCGTGTCTTTACCAGGATCCTGCGGACGGACCCGGGAGATCTGAGCGTGGACCTGCTGCTGGACGCCTCTACCTCCCAGCTGGACCGGCAAGCCACTGTGGCCGCTCAGGGCTACATGATTGCCGAGAGCCTCACCCGCTGCGGCATCCCGGTGCGGGTTTCCTCCTTCTGCTCCCTCAGCGGCTACACCATCCTCTCCCGATACCGGGACTACCGAGAGACCGGCGCCAACGAGCGCATCTTCCACTACTTCACCACTGGCTGCAACCGGGACGGTCTGGCCATCCGGGCGGTGGGAAAGGGCATGGAGGATTCCCCCTGCGAGCACCGGATGCTGATCCTCCTCTCCGACGCCCGGCCCAACGATGTGGTCAAGCTCCGCCGGGGCGGCTCCTATCTGGACTACGCGGGCCAGGAGGGCATCCAAAACGCCGCCCGGGAGGTCCGGTCCCTGCTGCACCGGCAAATATCCGTGGTGTGTGTATTCACCGGCGACGACAAAGATGTCCCCGCCGCCCACACCATCTACGGCCGGGACTTCGCCCGCATCCGCTCTCTGGATCAGTTCGCCGACACCGTGGGCACACTGATCCAGAATCAGATCCGCGGCTTATCATAACGGAAAGGCGGCGCCCCGCGGGGCGCCGCCTCCTATTTGTCTCATACCGGATCAGTCGTAGTCGCTCTCCCACTTCAGGATGGTGCCGCTGGCAGCACCGATCTCGCACTCGTACTCCATACGCCCGTTGCGCATCTCCAGCTCATAGACCGCCTGGCCGTCGTCCCAATCCAGCTTGCACTCCTTCACCCAGGTGCCGGAGGGGGCCTGGGCCAGGGCGATCTCCTTGGCCCGCTCCGTGCCGATCAGATCCTGACTGGTACTGCCGGAAGAGGCGGCGGCAGCGGTGGGGATCCGGAAGTTCTCCATGTCCCGGTCATTTTCCAGGATGGCGCCGGTGACAGCGTGGATCTCATAGTCATACTCCACATTGCCGCTGTAAAACTCCACGTCGTACCCCGGACGGCCGTCATCCCAGTCCAGCTTCACCTTCAGGAACACCGCGTCGGATTCCGCCACGCCTGCGTTCTTCAGGGCGATGGCCTTGGCCTCATCGCCGCTGATATAGTCGGGATTCTCCCAAGCCACGCGGTCCGCGGTGGTGAGCTCGACGGTGCCGGTGGAGGAGACATACTCCACATCCATGCCCGCCGCCTCGCACACAGCCCGCACCGGCGCGTACACCGTGCCGTTATACCGGAACACCGGCACCTCCCGTCCATTGACATCTCTGGGGGTGAAGTCCGCTCCGTTGATGGAAAGAGAGACGCCGTCCTCCACCTCAATGCTGCGCTTGGACGCGGCGCCGGCGGTGACGCCCAGACCCACGATCATGGCCAGCAGGATCAGGCAGCTTCCAAACCCCTTCCAGTAACCCATCTGCTTGTTCATCGCTCATTCTCCTTTTCAAGTAAATTTTGTGGTTTGCCCTTTTCATACAGTTAACGCCCGTTCCCGCCGTTTTATTGCGCTGGTGAAAAAAATTTTAAAAAAAAAGAGACGCCCGCAGGCGCCTCCTTTTTATAGGAACATTCAATCCTCCCAGGCGACATCCACAATGGTGCCGCCGGAGAACTCGATGTATTCGCTCTTCAAAATATAATCCGTCTTTCCGATGCGGACCTCCTGCTCTCCCACCTTGGTGGTCATGACAGCTGTGGTGGGCGTTTCGGTGGTGGCGGTGAACAGCAGCGTCACGTGCTCCGGATCCAGGATCCACTCCCCGTCAGGGCCCAGCACATAATAGGGCTTTTGCTCCACGGACTCGATCTGACCGCCCACCAGCTCACCAGAGGCCATCAGCGGAGACGGCAGATGCGCCTGACACGCCTCGTACAGGGACGCAGGAACGCCCTCCACCTGTACGGTATAGGTCACCTTGGTCATGGCAATCTCACCCTGCTGGGCGCCGCCGCGATCCATCAGCTTCCAGCCCGCAAAGGCCAGCACCGCCAGGATCAAAATCACGGCGATGATATCCACAATGTTGAATTTTCCGATGCGCTTTGCTTTCTCTTCCATGTTTTCCTCCGGTGCGGACGCCGGGCGTCCGGTTCTATGGTTATAGACAATGCTTGCAAAACATTGTATAATATTTTTTCAGATTCCACAAGTACCATTTCTGAAAACAAGAAAGGCTGTTTCATGAAGGTCATCCATCTCATCAGCGGCGGCGACTCCGGCGGCGCCAAGA
>CALWXI010000057.1 GCA_944385455.1 uncultured Oscillospiraceae bacterium
CCGTGACCAACGTGCCCTATCATCCCGGCGCTGCCAAGTACTTCGCTGAGAAGGGCTACGACGTGCCTGTCAAGTAAGAAGCAAACCGTGTGTGAACGCTGGGAACTACGGCGGATCTCCGCCGTAGTTTCTCGCGTATTTCCGGGCGTTCAGACGAGATGAGAAACCGCCCGAAAATCGGAGAAGGAGGGACCCTATGGGCCTGCTGCATAGAAAGACGCCCCACACGGCGCCGGCGGATCCGGAGACGCACGACGCCTCCGTGGGAACGGCCGCCGACGTGGAGGCGGTGATGAAAAAATACGACCGGGAGTCCAACACCCGGGTCTGGGAGGGCCTGCCGAAGCTGCTTTTGCAAGTCCTCATGGCGGTGTTCGCCGCGTACAGCATCGTGGACACCGTGTTTCTCAATACCCTGCAGGAGCGGCGCCTGCCCATCTTCATGGGCATGATCCTGCTCATCGGCTTTTTGAACTTCCCGGCCCGGAAGGGCGACGTCCGGGTCAATCACATGCCCTGGTATGACGTGGCCATCACGGTTCTGGGCTGCGGCGCGTTCTTTTTCTACGCCGTCAACGCCGAGAACGTCATCAAGATGTCCGCCCGGGTCATGCAGAACGACCTCTACATGATCGTGGGCCTCATCGGCATCCTGGCCCTGGTGGAGCTGTGCCGCCGGTGCGTGGGCCTGCCCATCCTGGTGGTGGCCGGCGTGCTGCTGGTGTACACCTTCTTCAACCTCATGGGCACTCCCAGCGCGGACCAGCTGAAGATGACCCTCTATCAGGTGATCCGCACCATGTTCTACACCACCAACGGCATCTTCGGCGGACCGGTGAGCGTGTGCGCCAAATTCATCGTGGTGTTCATCATCTTCGGCGCCTTCCTGGAGCGCACCGGCATCGCCAACTTCTTCATCAGCCTGGCCAACGCCGTGGCCGGCGCCGCTCCCGGCGGACCCGCCAAGGTGGCCGTCATCTCCTCCGCCCTGTGCGGCATGGTGTCCGGCTCCTCCGTGGGCAACACCGTCACCACCGGCTCCGTCACCATCCCCATGATGAAGAAGACCGGCTACAAGGGCGAGTTTGCCGGCGCCGTGGAGGCCGCCGCCTCCACCGGCGGTCAGATCATGCCGCCCATCATGGGCGCCGCCGCCTTTTTGATGGCGGAGTTCACCGGCGAGGCCTACAAGACCATCGCCATGCGGGCCATCCTGCCTGCCGTGCTGTACTTCACCGGCATCTACATCGCCGTCCACCTGGAGGCCAAGAAGCTGGGCCTTCAGGGCATCCCCCGCAGCGAGCTGCCGAAGCTGGGCAATCTGACCAAGCGGATCTACCTGCTGCTCCCCCTGGTGCTGCTGGTGGTGCTGGTGTCCACCAACACCTATACCATGGCCTACTCCGCGGCGCTGGCCATTGTGGCCACCATCGTGGTGAGCATCCCCGACATCATCGGCGGCGCCGTCCGGGGCGAGGGCGCGGGTCGGAATCCGGTGACCCGGGCGGGCCACAGCCTCTGGGACATGATCTTCCACTCCCTGGAGGGCGGCGCCAAGGGCTCCGTCACCGTGGCCGTGGCCTGCGGCGTGGCCGGCATCATCTCCGGCTGCATCACCGTCACCGGCCTTGCCTCCAAGCTCCTCAGCGCCATCGTGAACCTCTCCGGCGGCCACATGATGGTCGCCCTGGTGCTGACCATGCTCTGCTGCATCGTGCTGGGCATGGGCGTGCCCACCACCGCCAACTACTGCATCATGGCGGCCACCTGCGCCCCCATCCTGATGGATCCCTCCATCGGCGTGACCAAGATGGCGGCCCACTTCTTCGTGTTCTACTTCGGCATCGTGGCGGACATCACGCCACCCGTGGCCCTGGCGGCCTACGCCGGCAGCGCCATCGCCAAGGCCCCGCCCATGCGGACCGCCCTCAACGCCACCAAGCTGGCCATCGCGGCCTTCATCGTCCCCTACATCTTCGCCATCAATCCCCAGATGCTGTTCGTGGACGTGTCCGGGGCCTTGGAGGTGGTGCAGATCGTCATCAGCTCCCTCTTTGGCCTCTTCGGCGTGGCGGCGGCCCTCAACGGCTTCCTCTACTGCCGGATCAATCCTCTGTTCCGCCTGCTGCTGATTGCCGGCGGACTGGGCATGATGGTCCCCGGCACCCTCACCGATGTGGCGGGCCTGGTGATCGTGGTGGCCGTCGTCCTCTTCCAGCGGCAGAGCGCCAAGCGTCTCTCCGCCGCGGCCTGATCTCTCAGCGGCCCCGCGCCGTCCCCGTTTTCGGGGACGGCGTTTTTTTCTCCTGTTTCCTGGAACCATCCGCCCCTCTGAAACGTCTACCCAATAAGAGGCGCCCGGCGCAAAGGCGCGCGGGAATTTGTAACCGGTTTGTTGTTGCTTTGCGGCTGCAACTGTACTAGCATGATTAATACAGTCGAAGAAGAACCATCGAAAGAGGAGAATCGAACATGTCTGAAGTCATGGAAAAGGATACCCTGGCCGGAGAGCAGACCCAGACGGCGGAAGCCCAGCAGGCAGCGGAGGTCCAGCAGGCGCCGGGGCGTGTGAGCCTCCGGGACAAGTGGAAGGCCATGCCCCGGAAAAAGCGGCGCAGGACCATCCGGCGGATCATCCTTCTGGCGGTGCTGGTGGCAGCGGCGGCAGGCGGGTACATGGTGTTCGGCCACAAGTCGGGGCCGGAGGCCACGGTGGTGACGGACACGGTGCAGTATGGCGCCATCACCTCCACGGTGGAGGGCAGCGGACTCACCAAGGCCAAAAAGAGCGAGACCATCACCCTCACCACCGCCGGCACGGTGCAGGAGGTGCTGGTGACGGAGGGCCAGCAGGTGGCGGCCGGCGACCCGCTGTTCGTCATCGACTCCGACGCCGCCCGGAAGGCCGTGGAGAAGGCCCGGACGGATGTGGAGGGCCATGAAAAGAAGCTCAGCACCCTGCAAAAGGACATCGCGGGGCTGAATCTGGCACCCACCTACTCCGGCAAGCTCATGGAGTGCGTCACGCTGAATCCCGGCGACCCCATCTCCAAGGATCAGAAGCTGGCCACCCTGGCCGACGACACCCGGCTGCGGCTGGAGCAGTACTACAGCTACGCCTACGCGGGGGATCTGAAGGTGGGGCAGACGGTGAACGTCTCCATCCCGGCGCTGATGAGCTCCATCCCCGGCACGGTGGAGGCGGTGCACATGGTCAGCCGCATCACGCCGGAGGGGTCCAAGCTCTTTTCCGCGGACATCGTGGTGAAAAACGACGGCGCCCTCACCGCCGAGATGGCGGCCTCCGCCACGGTGACGGTGAACGGCGAGACGGTGTACCCCTATGAGCCGGGAAAGCTGGAGTACTACCGGGTGGGCGATCTGAAGTCCACCGTCAGCGGCACCGTGATCTCCAGCAGTCTGGTGGACTATCTCCAGGTCAGCGCCGGACAGGTGCTGGTGCGGATCGACGGCGAGGAGAGCGAAAGCGAGATCTTCTCCGTGCAGCAGAGCCTGGAGGAGGCCCGCAAGACCCTGGAGACGGCCCAGAAGAACCTGGACAACTGCAACGCCGTGGCGCCCATCGACGGCACGGTCATCGGCCTCATGCTCCAGGCGGGGCAGGAGGTGGAGGCCA
>CALWXI010000058.1 GCA_944385455.1 uncultured Oscillospiraceae bacterium
CTCAGCGGTCCTGTAAAGGCGCCTCCGCCGCCAGCTCTCTCAGCGTGTCTCCCGTCAGGCGGTAGACGGTCCGCTCGTCCATGGGCTCCGCTCCCAGGGCCTTGTAAAAGTCGATGCCGGATGAACCATAAGATCCGGTGCGTGTCCCTCCGGTCCGCCATACGGAACGTCACTTCCATGGAATCTCTCCTTTTCGCGCCGCCGGGCGCGGTCTCATTTCAGCGTCACCACCGTGACGCCGGACTCACCCTCGCCGTAGACCCCCAGGCGGAAGGTCTTGACGGCCTTGTTCCGCCGCAGGATCTCGTGGACGGCCTTGCGCAGGGCGCCGGTGCCCTTGCCGTGGATGATGGTGACGGTATCCAGCTTGCCCATGACGGCGGCGGAGAGGAAGTTCTCCACCACCGCCTCCGCCTCCAGCGTCTCCAGGCCCCGAATGTCCAGCTCCCGGCTGGCGGCGGCGCGCAGGGGCCGGGGCGCACCCTGGCGCGCAGGGGCGGCGGGCTTCCGGGCGGCCCGCTCGTCGTCCTCAATGAGCCGCACCTCGGCGTCGCTGGCCTTCATCTTCAAGATGCCGGACTTCAGCTGCAGCGTGCCGTCCCTGCTCACAGACACCACTTCTGCCGGGGTCCGGACCCCGGGGATCTCCACCAGATCCCCCACCGCAATGGGCCGGCTGGGCTTGGGGATGGGCTCCTGCCGGGCGTCGCGCCGGGAAATGGCGTCCTCTGCCTCATTGAGGCTGCGCCGCAGAGCCGCCCGGGCCTCGTTTTCGTTGATGGCCCGGTCCGCCCGGGCCTGGGCCTTGCGCATCTCGCTCAGCTCCGCGAACACCTGATCCGCCGCCGCCCGGGCGTCCCGCACGATCCGCTTGGCCTCCGCCTCGCCCCGGCTGCGGGCGTTGTCCTTGGCCCGCTCCATCTGCTGGCGGAACTCCCGGGCCTTCCGGGCGTCCTCCTCCCGCTGGGCGTACAGACGGTCCGCCTCCCGTTCCCGCTTCTCCAATGCCTGACGCTTGGCCTCCAGCTCGGTGAGCACGTCCTCGAACCGGACGCTCTCACCGCTCATCTGGGCCTTTGCCGCGTCGATGACATCGGAGGGCAATCCCAGCCGCTGAGAGATGGCAAAGGCGTTGGACTTGCCCGGGATGCCGATGAGCAGCCGGTAGGTGGGGGCCAGAGTCTCCACATCGAATTCGCAGGAGGCGTTCTCCACACCCGCGGTGGTCATGGCGAAGGTCTTGAGCTCGGCGTAGTGGGTGGTGGCGGCCACCCTGGCCCCCGCCCGGCGCACCCGCTGGATGATGGAGATGGCCAATGCCGCGCCCTCCACCGGGTCGGTGCCCGCTCCCAGCTCGTCGAAAAGGATCAGACTGTTCCGGTCCGCCTCCGCTAAAACGTCCACAATATTACTCATATGTGCCGAAAAAGTGGACAAATTCTGCTCGATACTCTGCTCATCGCCGATGTCCGCCAGCACCTGGCCGAACACGGATACCGCGCTGCGGTCCCCGGCGGGGATGTGGAGGCCGCACTGGACCATCAGCGTCACCAGCCCCAGCGTCTTGAGGGACACGGTCTTGCCGCCGGTGTTGGGGCCGGTGATCACCAGGGTGTCAAAGGTCTCGCCCAGCTCGATGTCGATGGGCACCGCCTTTTTGGGATCCAGCAGGGGATGCCGCACCCGGCGCAGCCGCAGGGATCCGTCCCGCCGGACCTCGGGGCGCATGGCGTCCATCCGGTAGCTCAGCTGCCCCCGGGCGAAGATCACATCCAGGTGCACCAAGGCATCGTAATCCCACTGGATGTCCTCCCGGTGCGCCGCCGCCTCGGCGGAGAGCTCCGCCAGGATCCGTTCGATCTCCTTCTGCTCCTTGGCCTGGAGCTCGATGAGCTCGTTGTTGGCCTGCACCACCCCCATGGGCTCCACGAACAGCGTGGCGCCGGAGGAGGAAATGTCGTGGACCAGTCCCGGCAGATCCCCCTTGTGCTCCGCCTTCACCGGCACCACGAACCGGCCGTCCCGCTGGGTGATGATGGACTCCTGAAGGATCTTGCCGTAGGCGGGGGAGGAGATGATCTTCTGGAGGATCTGGCGGCTCTTGGCCTGGGCGGCCCGCATGTGCCGCCGGATGTCCGCCAGCTCGGCGGAAGCGGCGTCGGCAATGGTGTCCTCGTCGGTGATGCAGCGCTTGATCTTCTCCTCCAGGAAGCGGTTGCCGTGGAGGGAGAGGAAGAGGTGGTCGATGGCGGTCTTTTCCGACGCCTCGTCGTTGAAATACTCCCGGGCCCGGCGGGCGGCCGTCAGCAGTCCCGCGATCAGCAGCAGCTCCCGGGTGTTCAGCGCGCCGCCCCGGTCCGCCCGGTCCAGGGCCTCCGCCACCGGCTTCACACCGGAAAAAGACGGCGCGCCCCGCAGTCCGATCATCATCCGGGCGGCGTCGGTCTGGTCCAGCAGGCGCAGCACCTCCTCGGCCTCCGTCTCCGGCCGCAGGCGGAGGCACCGCTCCTTGGCCTCGGCGCTCACCGCCTGCTCCGAGAGCAGACGCAGCACCTTGGGCAGCTCCAGGGTGCGGATGGACTTTTCAAATAACTCGCTCATGGCATGTTTCTCCTGTCAAGGATTTTTCCTTGTTGGTCACTCATAAATATAGGGGTTCGGCTCCT
>CALWXI010000059.1 GCA_944385455.1 uncultured Oscillospiraceae bacterium
TGGGGAGCTGTCTCTGCGGGTGGTGCACGACGAGGCCGGCGAAAAGGCCTTCGACCTCTCGGCGGTGAAGCTGGGGCTTGACATCCAGATGCTGCTCTACCTCTTTACCCTGCAGAAAGAGGGAAAGGCGTACTTTGGCAGGGACATCGAGCCCGCGGGGGTGCTGTACCTGCCTGCACGGGATGAGATTCTGGCGGCGGAACGGAACATCTCCCCGGAAAAGCTCCAAAGCGAACGGGAAAAGCAGCTGCGCCGCAGCGGACTGCTGCTGGCGGAGCCGGCGGTGCTGGAGGCCATGGAGCACGAATCCCTGCGGGAGCCGCACTTCCTGCCGGTGCGGGTGAACCGGGACGGGAACCTCTCCGGGAGCCTGGCCTCGGCGGCCCAGCTGGGGAAGCTGGGGGCCTATGTGGACCGGCTGCTGCGGGAGATTGCCGGGGAGGTGCGCCGGGGCAACATCGACGCCGATCCCTGCTGCCACAGCGAGGAGGACAGCTTCTGCCGCTACTGCGACTGGGCGGGGGCTTGTCACTTCCAGGACGGCCGGGACCGGGACCACCTGCACTACATCCTGCCGGTGAAGCCGGAGGAATTCTGGCGCATGCTGGATGAGGAGGGCGAGTGACATGGGAAAACTGAAGCTGACGCCTCAGCAGCAGGCGGTGGTGGAAAACCGCGGCGGAAGCCTGCTGGTGTCCGCCGCCGCCGGTTCCGGCAAGACCAAGGTCCTTGTGGAGCGGCTGTTCCGGTATGTGACGGAGGAGCGCTGCCACGTGGACGACTTCCTCATCATCACCTATACCAAGGCCGCTGCGGCGGAGCTGCGGGGAAAGATCGCCGCGGAGCTCTCGGTCCGGCTGGGAGAGTCCCCGGCGGACGCTCATCTCCGGCATCAGCTGCTGCGGGTCTACCAGGCGGACATCAAGACCGTGGACGCCTTCTGCACGGCACTCCTGCGGGAAAACACCCACCTGCTGGCATCGGAGGGGGAACGGGACGGCCTGACGCCGGATTTCCGGGTACTGGATGAGAGCGAAGCGGGGCTGGTGCGCCGCCGGGTTCTGGGGCGGACATTGGAGGCGTTTTACGATGCGCTGACCCCTGGCCGGACCCAGCTGGCGGACACCCTGGGCGCGGGCCGGGACGACAGCGCCCTGGAAGAGCTGGTGCTGGAGCTCCATGAGAAGCTCCAGAGCCACGCCTATCCGAAACGGTGGCTTAAAGAGAGTCTCCAGGCCTGGGCAGAGCTGCCGGAGACCTTTGACGAGACGCCTTATGCCGCGGAGCTGATCGAGACGGTGCGCCGCCGGGGACGGCACTGGGCGGCGCTCCTGGAGCAGGGAGCTTCCCGGACGGAGGGCGACACGGCTCTGGAGGCGGGCTACGGCGGCAAGTTCATCCAGGCGGCCGGGAGCCTTGCCCGGCTGGGAGAGAGCGGCGGCTGGGAGGAGGCCCGGCAGCGCAGCGCCCAAGTGGAGTTTCCACGGCTCAACACGCCCCGAGGCCGGAAGGACGAGCCGCTGGTGGCGTCGCTGCGGCAGCTGTGGGACAGCTGCAAGTCGGACAAGAAGCGGCTGGACGCGCTGCTGGATGTCAGCGGAGAGGAGGCCATGGAGGACCTCCGGGCCGTGGCTCCGGCCATGACGGCGCTGCTGGAGCTGACGGCGGACTTCGGAGAGGCATACCGGCGGGAGAAGCTGAGGATGAACGCCGTGGATTTCTCCGACCAGGAGCACCTGGCGCTGCGGATCCTGGTGGCGGAGGACGGCACGCCCCTGCCCCTGGGAGAACAGGTGGCCGCCCGGTACCGGGAGATCCTGGTGGACGAGTACCAGGACACCAACGAGGTGCAAAACGCCATCTTCCGGGCGGTGTCCCGGGACGGGAAGAACCTCTTCACCGTGGGTGACGTGAAGCAGAGCATTTACCGGTTCCGTCTGGCGGACCCCACCATCTTTCTGGAGAAATACAGCCGCTTCAAGTCCTGGCAGGAGGCGGGGGAGGGGGAGGAGCGCAAGATCCTTCTCTCCCGGAACTTCCGCTCCCGCCGGGAGGTCCTGGACGCGGCCAATTTCGTCTTTTCCAACATCCTCTCCCAGGAGATGGGAGAGATGGAATACGGCGAGGACGAGGCGCTGCACTTCGGGGCGGAGTACTATCCGCCCCGGACCGACTGCGCCGCGGAGTTCCACCTTTTGACCGTGGAGCAGCGGACTTCTCCGGAGGAGCAGCCGGTGAAGAAGCTGACGGCGGAGGCCCGTTTTGTGGCGGACCGGATCCGCCGCCTGTTGGATGAGGGGTTTCCCGTGACGGACGGGGACGGGACGCTGCGTCCATGCCGCCCGGAGGACATTGTGATTTTGATGCGTTCCCCGGGGAGCCGGGCGGCGGCCTTTGCCGGGGCGCTGGCGGAGCGGGGAGTGGCCTGCTCCTTTGAAGAGAGCGGAGACTTTTTCCAGACCATGGAGATCTCCGTGATGCTGGCCCTGCTGGAGATCGTGGACAATCCCCGCCAGGACGTGCCTCTCATCAGCGTGCTGCGCTCGCCGCTGTTCGGCTTTACGCCGGACCGCCTGGCCCAGATCCGGGCAGGAGCGCCGGGGGGAGAGTACTACGATGCGGTGGCTGCCGATGAAGGGGAGGACTGCCGCTCCTTTCTGGAGACGCTGCGGGAGCTGCGGCAGGCTGCCAGGGACATGAGCGTCCACCGGCTGATCTGGCATATTTACAATACCCTCAATGTATTGGGGATTTTCGGCGCCATGGACGGCGGCGGTGAGCGGCGGGAGAATCTCATCGCCCTGAGCCGTCACGCGGAGAAATTTGAAGCCAGCGGTTACCGGGGACTTTTTGCCTTCGTCACCCAACTGCGGCGGCTGCTGGAGACGGATCAGGCACCCGCCACAAAAACGGCGGCTGCGGTGAACGGTGTGCGGCTGATGAGCATCCACAAATCCAAGGGCCTGGAATTCCCCATCGTGATCCTGGCGGACCTGGACCATGCGTTCTCCAGGCAGGACTTCGACACGCCGGTGCTGGTCCATCCCAAGATGGGTCTGGGGCCCCGGCGGGTGGATCTGAAGCGGAAGATCCGCTATCCCACCCTGGCCCGGCTGGCGGTGGAGGAGAAGCTCCGGCGGGAGAATCTGGCGGAGGAGCAGCGCATCTTGTACGTGGCCATGACCCGGCCCAAGGAAAAGCTGATCCTGGTGGACGCTCTGTATCACGCCCGTGCCCGGCTGCAGCGGCTGGCGGCGGTGGCGGGCTGCCCCGCCGCGCCGGAGTCGGTGGCTGCGTGCAAGACCTTTGGGGAGTGGCTGCTGCTGGTGCTGCTGTGCCGGCCGGAGGCAGAACCGCTGCGGCAGATGGCAGAACTGGAACCGACCACCGTTTATCAGGGTGACACCGCGCCCTGGCAGGTGTATATTCACGACGGCGGAGAATTCCGCAGCCGCCCCGGAAATACGGACGCGCCGGAGCGCAATGCGCCCGGGAAAGAAGCAAAGTTCGATCCGGAACTTCTGTCCTTTGTTTATCCCTATCAGCTTCAGACCCGACTCCCGGCCAAGGTCACCGCCACTCAGCTGAAGGGACGGCTCCTGGATGAGGAGATCGCGGAGCACGCCGCCCGGACGCCCGATCTGCGTCCGCTGTCCCAGCCCGCCTTCCGGCGGGAGCACCGGGGCCTCACTCCTGCTGAACAGGGTACGGCCACTCATTTGGTCTTGCAGTACCTGGATTTTTCCGGAGGGGACGTGGCCGGACAGGTGTCCGCCATGGTGCAGCGGAACCTGCTGACACCTGCTCAGGCGGAAGCGGTGGAGCCGGCGGTGCTGGAGCGCTTTCTGGAGTCCTCTCTGGCAGGAGAGATCCGGCAGGCGCAGCATGTGCTGCGGGAGTATCGTTTCACGCTGCTGGTGGACGCGGGGATCTGCGATGCGGCCGCTGCGGGGACGGACCAGGTGCTGCTCCAGGGCGTGGTGGACTGCTGCTTTGAAACGCCGGAGGGACTGACCGTAGTGGACTTCAAAACGGATCGGGTGCGGACGGAAGAGGAGGCCCGGCGGCGGGCGGAGCATTACCGGCCCCAGCTGGAGGCATACAGCCTGGCGCTCTCCCAGGTGCTGGAGCGGCCGGTGACGCGGCGGATCCTGTACTTTCTGCATACCGGTACAGCGGCAGACCTGGATGACGCTTGAAAAAAATTTCAAAAAATAAGAAAAAAGCTTGCAATCGCCAAAAACGTGTGGTAAACTAATTTAGCCTTTGTAAAGGTAGCTTGTACAAGAAAGAGGTGAACGAGAGCAATGAAGGAAGGAATCCATCCCAATTATCAGCAGACTACGATTACTTGCGCCTGCGGTAATGTGATTGAGACAGGTTCTACCAAGAAGGATATCAAGGTGGAAGTC
>CALWXI010000060.1 GCA_944385455.1 uncultured Oscillospiraceae bacterium
TATGGCTCCGCCGACATCGGCACCGAGTCCACCATCTACCTGGATGAAAACGGCTATGTGCTCTACGCCGAAGAGGGCGACGGCAATGTCAGAAACTACGCTCTGGTCCTCAACGCCGGTACGGAGAGCGCGCTGGCCGGCAACAACCACCAGGCCTACCTGCTGTTCACCGACGGCAGCACTGCCGTGGTGGACACCGACAAGGCGTACTATGACGACTATGAGAACGGCGTCGGCACCGGCGACCTGGTGGGCTACTGGGTCACCTACAAGACCAATTCCGACGGCGAGTATGTCCTGACCATGCCCGGCGACAGCGACGATCACCTTGTCGGCAGCGATACCTGCACCGTGGAGACCGACAACGGATCCACCGGGGTGGATCTGGGCAGCGACAGCGCCAGAGTCAACAGCTCCACTGTGATCCTTGTGGAAGACGCCGACGGCGACATCACCGTCTATGAGGGCGTCAAGGACATCCCCACCATCACCGGCACCAACAATGCGGAGTCCTATGCCGCGTACGGCACCGGCTCCTTCCTGAAGCTGCTCTACATTGAGCTCAACAGCAGCGCCGATGTGGATACCGGCAGCAGCAAGACCATCTTCCTGGTGGGCGATACCGACTCCACCGAGGTCCAGACCTCTTCCGACCGCTACTACGTCTTTGACGCGGTTGTGGACGGCGTGCTGATGGAAGACGGCGTGATGCTGGATGCCACCGACGGTTCCTTCACCAGCGGCACCACCACGGTGGACGGCGTGGCCTACACCGGAACTGAAACCGCCGCGGTCATCAACTACCTGCTGAGCGGCGCCAGCATTGCCCTGGACAGCTACTCCGAGGATGACGGCTTCTACACCGTCAATCTGTCTGATGTGACGGGTTACGTTGAAAGCGGCTATGTGGAGAAGTCCTCCGGCAACGTCATCGACTTCGACGGCGATGCCTACTATGTGGCGGATGACTGCGTGTTCTTCCGCGTGACCTCCAGCGGCAGACTCAGCGCCTCCAGCGTCAGCGGCGTCCGCAGCGCCGATGTGGGCAGCGGCGAGTATTATGCGCAGGTCTTCTACACCACCAACAGCGACGAAGAGCTGACCGGTGTGTACTGGGTCCTGAACTGATCCCCGCGTGTCTTCTCACCTGACACAGCAAAAAGCAGCAGCCCCCGTGCCTTATGGCACGGGGGCTGCTGCTTCAGGCCTGAGGAACGGTCTCCGCCTCCTGCACATCAAAGTAGTTGTCCGGGACTTCCCGCTGCTCCAGGATCTGGGATCCGTCGGTCTGGCAAACCAGTACATCAATGATCATTTTCTCACCCCATAAAGCAGAAATTTACAGCCGGCCGGAAGCGTATCGTTGTTTATCGTGAAGAAATTCAGGGTCTTCAGGCCGCTGGGCGCCAGCGTAGCAGCGTTGATATAGGTCACATCCTCCTCTGTGACGCAGTTGATCCGGTTGGTGGGGATGATCCGGAGGGTGCAGAAGAGAGAGGACGTAGAGCCATAGCATTTGGCAAGATAGTTTCTGGAGGACGGATAGCCCTCCAGAAGGCCATTGACCCTGACGTACACGGAGGAGGTATCCAAAATATTCGGAATGATATAGAATTCCGCGTACTGGTCTGTTCCGTAGCCGGAGAGGTCGATGTCCACCTGTGTGACCGCCTGCTGGGTGACGATGGTGGCCAGCTTCACCAAGGCGATCTGTCCGGCCACCGCGGCGTCTCCCGCCGCCATCTCACTGCGGATGGCGGCGGTCTGACTGTTCAGCGATTGCTGCACGGCGGCAGTCTCGGCAGCGGCGGTCTGCCGCTCCGCCGTGTCTGCCGCCGCGAACGCCTGCCGGATGGCGGTGTCCTCGGCTGCCCGGGTCTGCTGTTCCGTGGTCAGGGCAGCGGTTTGAGCGGCCTGCGTCTGCGCTTGCTGGTACAGCGCCGCGTCCAGCTTTTGGTTGTCGGCGTTGAAGTCTACCCGCATGATGCGGTCCTCCCCCGCCCATTGGTTCAGTTCGTAATGTGTGGTTTTTTCCATATGCCCTCCTCTGTTTTCCTGTGGGGTTGGAGTTCTCCTCATAAAATGCAGATACGCCCCCTTCGCCGGATGACGAAAGAGGGCATATCGTTGCACGAAAATATTTTTTACAGCCATCGGATGAAGTGGCGCAGAGGCGGACTTTCATCGGACTTCCGCCACACCGCCAGAATCTCCTCGGATTCCTCCGCCCCCATCAGAGGCACGAACACCAGGTTGTCGGCGTTGGTGAGCTTATCGGTGCAGTAAGAGGGCAGAATGGACACTCCTTCCTCCGCCGCCACCATCATCAAAATGCTCTCCACGTCGTTGGACCGCAGCAGGATGTTGGGCTGATAGCCCGCCTGGCGATAGAGACCCATGAAGTAGGAGTCACCGTAGGAATCCCCGGTGGCGGAGGGGGACATGTAGAGGATGGACTCATTGCGCAGCTCCGTCCGCCGCAGAGCCTGGCGGCGGGCCAGGGGATGGCTGGCATACAGCGCCACCATCAGCGGGACCTGCTCGATGACCCGCACCTCCACCGCCTCCGTGCGGATGTTGGTGCTGTCCCAGGTGAAGATGATATCGTATTCTCCGTTCAAAAGCCCCGCCGCCAGCACGTCGGTGTCGCAGCGGTAGCAGGTGATGAGCACGTTGGGGTATTCCAGATGGAACGAGCGCAGCGTGTTGGAGAGGTCGCTGCGCTCATAGCCCTTGGTGTAGCCCACCCGCAGGGAGCCTGCCAAGCCGGTGGAGGCGTCCCGGGCCCGGTTCAGCGCCGCGTCCATCCGGGCCAGGATGGCCTTTGCCTCCGGGAAAAGCACACGGCCTGCCGGCGTCAGCCCTACCGGGCGGCTGTCCCGGTCCAGCAGCTGTACCCCCAGGGTGTCCTCCAGGGTCCGGACCTGCTGGCTGATGGCGGTCTGGGACAGATAGAACTGCTTGGCGGCTTTGGTGAAGCTCTGCTGCTCCGCCACCGCCACGAAGTATTTCAGCTGATTGAGATTCATAAAGCGCCCCTCCCGTGGCCATCATTGTACCACGGAAGGGGCGCCTGCGCAATCTTATGTCTGGGTGAGGATCTCCACGGCCTGACGCAGCGTGTCCGCGTCGCCCACATTGCCGGGGAAGATCACATAGGGGATCTTGGGGAACTTGCTGGTATCGTCCGTCTGCCAGACGGGGATGCCCGGACAGATCTGGCCCAGCACGTTGGCCCTCTTCACCCCCAGGGCCTCGGTGCCCACGGTGCTGGAGGTGATGCCGCCCTTGGCAATGATGAAGGCGGGGGTGACCTTCAGCCGGCCCACCAGGCTCTGCACGCCGTCGCTGATCTTCACGCTGCGGATCAGGGCGCTTTCCGGCGTATCGTTTTCCACGGTGAGGAGCTTGCGGCTGGTGAAGCACACCGCCACTCTGCCGGAGCGGATGACCTCCTCCTCCAGTGCCACGCAGCGGTCCACCTCGGCGTAGAAGACTTCATCGCCCTGGAGCACCAGATCGCTGTCAAACTGGATGGGAACCACGCAGGGAAGCTTCAGCAAAGCCTCCAGCTGGGCGGTGGTTTTCTGGGTGTGGCTTCCCACCACCACCACGCCACCGGTGTGGGTGTCCACCTGGACCATATCCTGCCGGCGCAGCAGGGGGATGTCGGTGATGCCGCCCACCACCTTCACCAGGCCCGCGGCGGTGCGGAACAGGAAGGTCTTGCCCTGGGCCATGGCCCGGTAAAGGGCCACGGCAAATACCTTCACGTCGCAGTAGTCCACGGCGTTGACGCACACCTTGCGGAAATCTGTGACGGCCGTGAGCTTTGCGGTGATGGCGTCATAGTCCTGGCCGCGCAGCTCCTCCAGGGAAATGCAGGTGACGGAGCCGGCAGGATAGGCGCCGGCGGTCTTTTCCTCAATGTAGGCGGGCAGGTCGGAGTGAGAGTAGCCGAAGGTTTTGTCTTTGGCAAATTCCGTCTGGGCGGCGGGCACCAGCTCGTCGCCGTATTTCACATAGTGGGTGTTGCCGATGGTGAAACGGCCGCCTTCCTTGAAGAAGGGACACAGGATCTCCCCGTCCACATGGAGGCCGCTTTCCGTCAGGCTCTGGCGCAGCAGCTCCGTCTCCAGGGGGAAATGGCCCCGGAGGGTGGAGTCGCTGCGGCTCATCACCAGATATTTTTTCCCGGTCTCCCGGGCGGCGGCGACGATGTTGGCGGCGATCTCCTTGTGGACGGCGGTGGTCTGCTCCGCCGTCAGGCCGCGGCTGTTGGTGAGGATGTAAAAGACCTTCTGGGGCTCCGTCAGGCCGCTTTTGATGCTCTCCACGGACCAGTCGGTGTACACGGAGATGTCATGGACGGTCTGCACGCCGGTGGGGTCATCGTCCAGGACGATGAACTTGGTATCGTCCTTTGCAATCTCGGCGCGCAGCAGCGCGTCCACCGCCGCCTCGTCCACAGGGGGGAAAGAGGTGAGGATCTGAGCGGAAATGGTCTGTTCCATAGCAGCGTTCTCCTTTTCGGCTCAGGCTTCGTCGGAGCGGACGGTGACGCCGGCCAGTTGCTCGAAGTACTGGACATAGCCGGAGTGGTCGTCATCCATGTGGCCGGAGACCTTCAGAGCCTGCTGGATCTCAAAGAGCTGGGCGGTGAGGGGCAGGGGCACGTCGATCTCGTGAGCGGTGGCCAGGACGTTTTTGATGTCTTTGTGGTTGACCCGGATGGTTCCGCCGGGCTTGAAGTCCCGGCGGCACATCATGGGGGCCTTGGCGTCCAGCACGGTGCTGCCGGCCAAACCGCCCCGCACGGCCTTGTAGACCTTCATGGGGTCTACACCGGCCTTAGTGGCCAGCACCAGAGCCTCGGACACGGCGGCGATGTTCAGGTTCACCATGATCTGGTTGGCCAGTTTGGTGACGCTGCCGGCGCCGGGGCCGCCGATGAGCAGGGCGCTGCTGCCCATGATCTCAAAGGCGGGCAGGAGCTTTTCAAAGTCTGCCTGGTCGCCGCCGCACATGATGGCCAGGGTGCCGGCGATGGCGCCGGGCTCGCCGCCGGAGACGGGAGCGTCCACGAAGCCCACGCCGATCTCCTTGAGGCGGCGGTAGCACTCCTGGGATTCGCCGGGGGTGACGCTGGACATGTCGCAGACCACCTTCCCCGCCGTCAGGCCGGAGGCCACGCCGTTTTCGCCGAAGAGCACCTCCCGGACGATGGCGCCGGTAGGCAGAATGGTGAAGATCACGTCGCAGGCCCGGGCCAGCTCCGCATAGGTGCCGGAAGTGGCGCCCATGGCGCACAGCTCCTCCACCAGGGAGGCGTTCAGGTCGCTGACCATCACGTCCTGACCGCCCTTTACCAGGTTGGTGGCCATGGGACGGCCCATAATGCCCAGGCCAATGAAACCGATCTTGCTCATAGGAAACATCCTCCTTTAAATACTGCCCCGCCGGGCGTTTGCCGCGCCGCCGCTTGCCTGCGCCGCGCAAGGGCTGCACAGGGAAACGGCGCTGTTGCGTTTTCCGGAAAACAGTATATAGTATACCGGTATACCGGTCAAGGGGAAAACTGGAGTTTCTTGAAAATCGGGAAAAAACCAGAGAGTTTCACAAAAAAATGTTTTCTGTTTGTGGAAAAAGCACTTGAACGGTATACCGGGATTCTGATAAACTACCACCAGAACCGATCCCTTCAGATCGAAAGCACAAGAAAGGAGCTGCGCCATGGCGGGATATCGCTTTTTGCAGGAGGAGGCCTACGCCCATATCCGGGAGCAGATCGTGGCCGGGGAGCTGGCGGAGGACCAGATCTACTCGGAGACGAAGCTGGCCGCCATGATCGGCATCTCCCGCACGCCGGTGAAGGACGCCCTGGTGCGGCTGAGCCAGGAGCGGCTGGTGGACATCCTGCCCAGCAAGGGCTTCCGGCTCCACCGGATGTCCCAGGAGGACATCTGGGAGACGTACCAGCTGCGTACGGCCGTGGAGGGCTTCTGTGTGCTGCATCTGGCCCACCGGAAGGACTCGCCGGAGGGCGCCGCCCGTCTGGCGGCGCTGGAGGCGGCCAACGCCCGCATGGCGGCGCTGGAGGAGCAGGCGGACATTGAGGCCTACTGGCAGGCGGATCTGGCCTTCCACCGGCTGCTGGTGGAGGCGGCGGGAAACCGGGAATTTCTCTCCCTCTTTGAAAGCTATAACTACCGCATGTCCGTAATCGCCCGCAAGAGCTTCCAAAGCCCCAACCGCCGGACCGTGGCCCTGGCGGAGCACCGGGCCATCACGGAAGCGGTGCGGCGCAGCCAAGGCCGGGACGACATGGCGGCCTTCGCGGCGGTGCGCCGCCACATGGAGGCCAGCCGGGACCTGGTTCTGCAGAAAGAGGAATGAAAAAACGCCGGACCGCATAGGTCCGGCGTTTTTGCGTCATGTGGGATCCGGCAGAAAGGCGGCGTCAAAGCTGTGGGGAAGCAGATCCCGCAGCGTCAGCGCCAACTCCTCTCCCCTGCTGTTCAGGCACAAAATTTCCAGATCCGGAGCAAATTCCTGGAGCACCTGGCGGCACACGCCGCAGGGCACGCAGTGGTCCGGGCCGGACCCGGCGACGGCGATGCGCACGAAGTCCGTATGTCCCTCACTGACCGCCTTGGCCACAGCGGTGCGCTCGGCGCAGATGGTGGGGGAGAAGGCTGCGTTTTCAATATTGCAGCCAGTGAACACCGATCCGTCGGCGCACTCCAGCGCGGCGCCCACGGAAAAATGGGAGTAGGGACAGTAGGCCCGTTCCCGCATGGCCATAGCGGTCTCTTTCAGCTCCAGGCGCGTCATGCGCATCCCTCCCTGCGGCAGATCGGGCGGCGCGTCGCGCCGCTCCCGTCTCCTTCATCATACCCGTCCGGCGGCAAAAAAGCAAGGCCTGTTGTCTGCCTTGGGCACTGGACAACGCTGGAAACGGCTGAGACGTAATCGGTTGCGCAATTGTGTGATTTAAACAATTGGCAAAAATGATTGCAGATCAAATTGGGTATATGGCACAAAACTGGCGGTAAAAATCAGGTTTTGGTTGTATTTCAATGGATGGGCTTGTATAATAAACCCAACCAAACGAGGAGAGGGTTTCCAAAATGATGCTGCTGTCCGCTCACATTGGCATTTTGGCTCTGAACATTATTCTGGTCCTGGTACTGGGCATTCTGGTGCGGGAAGAGAATAGTGTACTTGGTCATGCCTGAAGCAGGGGACGCAAAACCGGTTATCCATCGCGGAAGCGGCGCAAGCCGGATCTTTACAACGTGTACCCAAAAGCCTGCGGTTCGACCAACGAACCGCAGGCTTTTTTCAAATCATCGCGGAAAAGGGGGATGCGACTATGGAACTGACAGGTGCGCAGATCCTGCTGGAGGGGCTCCGGCGGGAAGGCGTGGATCATATCTTCGGTTACGCTGGCGCCACCATCTGCCCGGCGGTGGACGTACTGCGGGACGCGCCGGAGCTGGGCTACACCCTGGTGCGGACGGAGCAGAACGCCGGCCATATGGCTTCGGGCTACGCCCGGGTCAGCGGGAAGGTGGGCGTGTGCCTGGTGACCTCCGGTCCCGGCGCCACCAATCTCATCACCGGCATCGCCACGGCTTACATGGACTCCATTCCCATGGTGGCCATTACCGGCCAGGTGCCCAGCAGCCTGCTGGGACGGGACATTTTCCAGGAGGTGGACATCACCGGCGCGGTGACGCCCTTCACCAAGCACAACTATCTGGTCAAGGACGCCGCCCAGCTGCCCCGGATCATCAAGGAGGCGTTCCTCATCGCCTCCACTGGCCGCCCGGGTCCGGTGCTCATTGACATTCCCATTGATATCCAGACCCAGGTGGTGAGGGATGCGGAGTTTCCCGAGAGCGTCTCCATCCGGGGCTACAAGCCCTCCGTCCGGGGCAACGACCTGCAGATCAAGCGGGTGGCGGAGGCGATCTCCAAGTCCCGCCAGCCGGTGATCTGCGCCGGCGGCGGCGTGTGGCTGGCCGATGCCCGGGATGAGCTGGTGGAGCTGGCGGAGCGGTACTCCATCCCGGTGGTCAAGACCATGATGGGGCTTTCCGTCCTCCCCACGGATCATCCGCTGAACCTGGGCATGATCGGCGCCCACGGCAACCGCTGTGCCAACAAGGCCCTGGCCAAGTCGGACCTTCTGATCATGGTGGGCAGCCGGGTGGCGGACCGGGCCATCATCTCCCCGGAGGAGATCCAGCGCCGCATGGCCACCATCCACATCGACGTGGACCCGGCGGAGATCGGCAAGAACATGCAGGCGGCCATTCCCCTGGTGGGCGATGTGAAGGTGATTTTGCGGCAGCTGCTGGCGCTGCAGGTTCCCCCGCCGGACGATGCTCAGTGGCGGGAGCAGCTCAAGGAGTACCGCCGGGCGGAACTGGAGCGGGTGTTCCCCCGCCGGGACGGATCCGTGTTTCCGGGCACCGTGCTGCGGAAGCTGGGCCGGCTGCTGGACGACGACGCGGTGGTGTGCGTGGATGTGGGCCAGAATCAGATCTTCGCGTGCAAGTATCTGCCTCAGAAGCACGGACGGCTCCTCACCAGCGGCGGCCTTGGCACCATGGGCTACGCCTTGCCGGCGGCGGTGGGCGTAAAGGTGGCCCTGCCGGACCGGCAGACTGTGGTGGTCTGCGGCGACGGCTCCTTCCAGATGTCCATGAACGAGCTGGCCGCGGTGCGCTGCGCGGGGATGGATCTCAAGATCGTCCTCTTCCGCAACCATGTGCTGGGTCTGGTGCATCAGATCCAGAAGACGGAGCCCTACCATGGTCCCTTCGGCGTGGCACTGGACGGTTCCCCGGACTTTGCCGCCATCGCCGCCGCCTACGGCATTCCCAGCCTGACCGTGGATGACGAGGACAAGCTGGACGAGACTCTGGAGCGCTTCCTGGGGACGCAGGGCAGCTGCATTCTGATCTGCGAGGTCCACCCCGACGTGGGGACGACGGACTAAGGAAGGAGGAGACGCACGATGAAACAGACGATTTCTGTGCTGGTGGAAAACCAGGCGGGCGTCCTCAACCGGATCACCAGCCTCTTTTCCCGCCGGGCGTTCAATATCGATTCCCTGGCGGTGGGCGTCACCGACGACCCCACCATTTCCCGCATCACCATCATCGTGGAAAACGGAAACAACGTGGTGGAGCAGGTGGAAAAGCAGCTGAACAAGCTGGTGGAGGTCATCAAGGTCCGCACTCTGGAGGAGGGCTCTTTCATCGGCCGGGAGCTGATGATTCTCAAGGTCAACGCCAACAGCAAGACCCGGCCCAACATCATGACCATCTGCAGCATCTGCGGCGCCAAGGTGGCGGACATCTCCCCCACCTCGATGACCATGGAGCTGTCGGATACCCCCGACCGCCTGGACGCCTTTCAGGAGATGATGCGCACCTTCAACATCCTGGAGGTGGTGCGCACCGGCGTCATCGCGCTGCAAAAGGGCGGCGGCAAGATCTGAGCACCGTTCTCAGGAGAAGGAGGAGTGGAACTTGAAGATCCGCGCGACACAGGCCATTATGGAGTGTCTGCTGGAGCAGGACGTGGACACCGTGTTCGGCTACCCCGGCGGCACGATTTTGAACCTCTATGACGAGCTTTACCGGTATCGGGACAAGATCCGCCATGTGCTGACGGCCCACGAGCAGGGCGCCGCCCACGCGGCGGACGGCTACGCCCGGTCCACCGGGAAGGTGGGGGTGTGCTTCGCCACTTCCGGTCCCGGCGCCACCAACCTCACCACCGGCATCGCCACCGCCCACCTGGACTCCTCCCCCGTGGTGTTCATCACCTGCAACGTGGGTGAGAGCCTGCTGGGGCGGGATGCGTTTCAGGAGGTGGACTCCACCGGCATCGCCATGCCCATCACCAAGGCGGCGTTTCTGGTGCGGGACGCCCGGCAGATCCCGGATGTGATGCGCCAGGCCTTCGCCGTGGCGGCCACGGGCCGGCCGGGACCGGTGCTCATCGACTTTTTGAAAAACGTCACCGGCGCCGACCAGGAGATCGAGTACACCTTCATCCCCTGGCGGGAAAACCGCAGGTGCGCCAGCATTCAGACCCTGGGGGCCAGCCACCTGCCCAAAAAGCCGGAACCGGACCGGCAGGACGTGGAGAAGCTCCTGGAGATGATCGCCCAGGCCCAGCGCCCGCTGCTGATCTGCGGCGGCGGCGTGGTCCGTGGCCGGGCCCACCGGGAGTTCCGGGAGTTTGCCGAAAAGCTGGACGCCCC
>CALWXI010000061.1 GCA_944385455.1 uncultured Oscillospiraceae bacterium
TTTTCAGCCGCTTGCCCTTGCACACCGGGCAGGGGCACTCCGCCATCAGCTCCTCCAGCTCCCGCTTGCTGGCGTCGGACTGGGTCTCCTGATAGCGGCGCTGGACGTTGTTGCAGATGCCCTCGAAGGGCTGGTAGAGGACGCCCTTGCCCCGGGGCTGGTCATAGTGGAGCTCCAGCTTTTCCCCGCCGGTGCCGTGGAGGATCACCTCCCGGACCTCCTGAGGAAGCTCCTGCCAGGGAGTGGAAAGGGAGAAATGATATTTCTTGGCCAGGGCCTCGAAGTACATCCGGGAGATGCCGTCGGAGCGGATGTTGCCCCAGCCGGAGGCCTGGATGGCCCCGTCCAGGATGCTGAGGCTGCCGTCGGGGACGATGAGCTCCGGATCGGCCTTCAGCTGGCTGCCCAGCCCCGTGCAGGCGGGACAGGCGCCGAAGGGATTGTTGAAGGAGAACATCCGGGGGGTCAGCTCCTCGATGGAGATGCCGCAGTCCTCGCAGGCATAGTTCTGGGAGAACATCAGGTCCTGCTCCTCCCGCAGGAGGTTCACCACCACCAGTCCGCCGGAGAGGCCCGAGGCGGTCTCCACGCTGTCGGTGAGGCGCTGGCGGATGTCGGGCCGGATGATGAGCCGGTCCACGATGACCTCGATGGTGTGCTTCTTGTTCTTCTCCAGCTTGATCTCCTCGTCCAGCTCGTAGAGGTTCCCGTCCACCCGGACCCGGACGTAGCCGGAGCGCTTGGCGTCCTCCAGCACCTTGGCGTGCTCGCCCTTCTTCCCCCGGATCACCGGGGCCATCACCTGGATGCGGGTACCCTCCGGGAGGGCAAGGACCTGGTCGATGATCTGGTCGATGGTCTGCTGGCGGATCTCCTTGCCGCACTTGGGACAGTGGGGAATGCCGATCCGGGCCCAGAGGAGGCGCAGGTAGTCGTACACCTCTGTCACCGTGCCCACGGTGGACCGGGGATTCTTGCTGGTGGTCTTCTGGTCGATGGAAATGGCGGGGGAAAGGCCCTCGATGTAGTCCACGTCGGGCTTTTCCATCTGCCCCAGAAACATCCGGGCATAGGAGGAGAGGCTCTCCACGTACCGCCGCTGGCCCTCGGCGTAGATGGTGTCGAAGGCCAGGGAGGACTTGCCCGAGCCGGAGAGCCCCGTCATCACCACCAGCTTGTCCCGGGGGATGGTGACGTCGATGTTTTTCAGGTTGTTGGCCCGGGCGCCCTTGACGATGATCTTGTCCTGCATACGATGCTTCCGCACTCCTTACTTCGTGGCGGAGCCCGTCTCCGCCGTGATGTCTGCCGTACTGGCCCCCAGCAGCTCCAGCAGGTCTCTGGGGGCAAGCTCCACCTGGGCGCCGATGCGCCCGCCGGAGATGTAGATGGTGTCATAGTCCAGCGCCGTGACGTGGAAGATCACCGGGTACGGCTTCTTCATGCCCACCGGGCTGCACCCGCCCCGGATGTAGCCGGTGACGGCGTTGATCTCCGCCACACGCAAAAGCTCCACGGACTTCTCCCCCGCCGCCCGGGCGGCTTTCTTGAGATCCAGTGTATCCGGCGCGGGGACCTCAAATACATGGATGCCCCCGGAGGACCCCCTGGCCACCAGGGTCTTGAACCCCCGGGCCGGGTCCTGGCCCAGGACCTCGGCAATGCGGAGGCCGTACTCCCGGGTTCCCTCCGGTCCCTGGTCCTCCTGATAGAACCGGGCGGTGTAGGGAATCCTCTTCTGATCCAGGATCCGCATGACGTTGGTCTTTTCTTCCTTATGCTTTGCCATATCGTTCACCTCAAAATGGATACACCGGCCAGCACCAGAGCCATGCCCGCCGCGATGGCGGCGCATGCCCGGCCCTTACGTTCCATCCGCCGCGTCCTCCCACACCGCGCCGTTGCCGGTGGCTGTGTAATAGAAGGTGTCGTTCTGGATGCACAGCACGATGTCCGGCCGGTACTCCGCCACGTAGTCCTTCAGGCTCTTTTCCGTGTAGTGGCGCAGGTCCAGGATGCGGGTCTCATCAAAGGACGCATAGAGCAGCGTCTCCAATGCGTTGGTGAAGGAGTCGCCGAAGATCAGCACGTCCGGCAGCTCCGGCCGGTCTGTCTCCAGCACCGTTTCGGCAAAGTCCCCGCCCATGTAGAGGTTGTACGTGGTTGGCATATAATCCTCCGCCGGGAGGACGAACAGGGGCTTGTCGCTGAGGGCCCCGTTGTCCCATCGGGTATAGGCCACGGGGTCCTTCTGCACGCCGATGACGGCCCGGTCCGTGTTGGGCCAGAGGTTGTAGAGCTTGCGGTTCCGGGAGCCGATGTAGGGGTTGGGCAGCTCCACGAAGTCGATGTCCGCCTCCGTCAGCACGGGAAGATCCCAGCCCTGCGCCGCCAGCTTCTCCAGGATGGCCCGGTAGGCGGCGTAGGCGCCGTAGTAGTTATAGTGATGATCCACGGTGGAGTAGTATTCCGCCGGGTGGCCCAGCTCCTCATACACCTGCCGCATGTCCCAGAAGGTGACGCCGGCGTCGGAGAGGGCCTGGGCAAACACGCGGTCCGCCGTCTCCGCCTCCTGGGCGTGGCTGTTCAAATAATCCGGGAACAGGTCCTCAAAGTAGACCCGCTGCTCCGGAAAGCCCGCGTAGTAGAACTGCCCGCCGCAGCCTTCCACGAACGCGCTGATGGCGCCGAAGTCCTCTGCAATGGGCTGCGCGCTGTACTGATACGCCTCCTCGGTGTACTCGTCAAAATCCAGCTTGGGCAGCAGCACCGGGGCATTCACCACCACGTCGTTCACCACCGGGCGGCGCAGGACATTCAGCTGCACGGCGGTGTCCAGCTCCAAAAGAGTGGTGCGGCCGGGAGCGTGGTCGGAGTACCAGCTCTCCAGGTCCGTGCCGTAGCTGCCGTCCCGGAGGCTCTCCCAGCTCAGATCGGGCAGCTCCGCCAGGGTGCGGTTTTCATAGTAGGCGGTGGTCTCCCGGTGGGACCAGAGGGCGGTGCCCGCGGGCACCGCCAGCAGTACCGCCAGCAGCAGCGCCAAAAAGGCCCGGTTCATCCATTTTTCCATATCCAGGGCCTCCTCTCAGAACTGAAAATACAGGAAAGAGCGGAAGGTGGAGCTAAGTAGCCGCACCACGGACCACCCCAAAAGGGCAAAGCCCAGCGCCTTGGGTCCCAGCACCAGCACCGCCCTGGCGGCGGAGCCGGACTGCTTCCGCAGCCAGTTTTCCACGGCGCATTTCACCGGCAGCGCCGCGGGGATCGCCAGCAGCAGCTCCCAGCGGAACTGCAGGAGGTAATAGGTCGTCTCCCCGCTCCAGAGGCCTCCCGGGGCGGCGCCGAACATGGCGGAGAGCATCTGTCCCACCTGGGCGAGGCTCCCGGACCGGAAAAACACCCAGCCGATGACGATGAGCACCAGGGCATAGGCGTGGCGCACAGGGGTCGGGAGCTTTTCCAGCCCCTTGCCCCAGAGGAATTTCTCTCCCATC